>DATMYZ010000144.1:0-2314 GCA_035560675.1 Clostridia bacterium | reverse complement strand
CTATGCTTTAAACAACTAATTAATTGTTTTACAACTTAATAATTGTTTAAAGCATAGGAGGATTTGTTTATGAAACCGTTTAAGCGATTGCCAGATGCGGAATTAGAGGTCATGCTGCTGATCTGGCAAAGTAGAGATGCAATTCACACTGGGGATATTTTGCAGCGCCTGCGTACACGCAAAGATTGTTCGCTGCAAATGCTGCAATCCACCTTAAACCGGCTGGTAAGCAAGCAGTTTGTCAAATATGAAAAGATTGGCCGCCTCAATTACTACACGCCCCTTGTAAATGCGGAGGAATACCGTATTCGGGAAGCTGGCGGTATGATTGAAAGGTTTTATGAAAATTCGCCTGCCAAGCTTTTTGCAGCGTTGTTTAAAAGCAACGCACTTAGCGAGGGGGAAATTGAGGCGCTTAAAAAACTGCTGGAAGAAAGCGGGGAATGAATATGCTCACTGTTCTTTTCAAGGCCTTTTTAGGCGTTACGCTTTCGCTGTCGCCGCTTATACTCATATATAGTATAGTCGAACCGATATTTCGCAAACAATATGTCCCGCGTCTGAGCTATTGGGTCTGGATGATCTTCGCATTGCGCCTTTTGATTTCAATACCGTTTTATGGTGATTCTCCGTTGGTGCTCTCCGCTGGGGAAGCGGTCTTTTTTCTGGATCAGGACCCTTCCATTGCTGCGCGTGCATTTGCAGAGATCGAGTCCGTCAAACTGCCGGGTGGGGTAGCAATCCCTTCTGGGCTGGTTGGGATATCGTGGATGGGCATCGCGGCTATGGTCTGGATTGCCGGGGCAACGTTGTTCTTTTTGTTTCACCTTTTTGCACATATCCAAATGCGGTGTCAACTTGACCGGTGGAGCACTCCGGTACAAGACCCGGCAGTTACTGATCTTTTTAAGCAGAATCAAAGGATATTGGAAATCAGTCATCCGATTGGGCTCTTTACATGTATAACGATTGCCAGTCCGATGCTGGTTGGCTTCTTTCGGCCTAAAATTTTTGTTCCGCACTTGGATATCCCCAAACAGCAGTTGGATAGTATTTTTAAACATGAACTGATGCATTATAAGCGGCGCGATTTATGGTACAAACTGCTGCTAATGACTTCGTTAGCGCTGCACTGGTATAATCCGCTTGTATATCTGCTAGTATGGCGGGCTGAAAACGCGATGGAAATTTCCTGCGACGATGACGTTTTGAATAGTATCGGTGTATCTCGCATGGAATACGGGCTTGCAATTTTATCTCAGATCCAGCCCTCTCAGGTAAAGAGCATAATGCTCAGCACGCAATTCTTTGGAGGGGAAAAACATATGAAAATTAGAATTAAGCAGATAGCGGACCCGGCTTGCAAGAAGAACGGACGGATTGTGCTCGCGATGTGTGCCGCCTTTGTTATTGCCGGAAGCCTTCTGATTGGCTGTGCGCCTCTTTCTGCGGGTGTATTTCAAAAAACGACACCTACGCAGGCCACCCCTTCACAAGAAACATCTATAGAGACTACCGCCCCTGAAGTAAAAGCGGGAACCGAAGGAATTGAAATGGTAGATAACGCTCCACTTGAAAGTGCAAGTGGAAATGCTGAAATGCAAAGCGAGAGTGAAGCTGAAGTACTATATATATTTGAGCGCATTGCATCTGAAAGCCAATCCCAGTATGTAGGCGGTACAATGGTATGGCCCGCACCCGAAGCCGGCCGCATAATCACACCGTATGGCTGGATTTTTAATGGCCAGAATTTTCACACCGGAATTGATATTGGCGGGAAGGAAGTCTACGGTACACCGGTAGTTGCCGCGCAGGATGGTACCATTGCTTTTATAAAGGCGTCAAACGAACCAGTCACGGCATATGGGCTATATATCATTCTGGATCATGGCGGTACTGTTGCTACGCTTTATGGTCATTTAAGCGAAATTCTGGTCTCAGAAGGAGAATACGTTCTCAAAGGGCAACAGGTGGGCAAAATCGGTGCCACCGGTGCGGCAACCGGACCACATCTCCATTTTGAAGTGCGAGAAAGCGGAAAGTACGTGGATCCCAGCGCTTATCTGTTATCCGAGGAGGAACGCAAAGCAGCCTGATGGATCAAAAACAGATTGCAGCCATGTGTTGCAATAAAAAGAACCACCTTTCAATAATACGAAAGGTGGTTCCTGTTTTGGTGGCCTAAGTAAAGGCCTTTTGGTACGCCCGACAGAATTCGAATCTGCGACCTTTGGAGTCGGAGTCCAACGCTCTATCCAGCTGAGCTACGGGCGCTTATTGAACAGCATGATACTATAGTGTTCACGCGTAAGAT
>DATMYZ010000143.1:0-5531 GCA_035560675.1 Clostridia bacterium | reverse complement strand
TTTCGATACTCGACTCTTTTTCACTTGTTCTTATCTTATTGACATTGCGCATATGCTGGGCTTTTTCGACAGACTGAGGCGCCGCAAAAGCGGCGCCTTTTGAGTTAAAGCGAGTTCTTATTTTGCTCTTTCAACCAACGCTGCATACTTGGCCTGTGCATTTTCGGCAGCCTTCTTAAACAGTTCCTTCGCTCTATCCGGGAAGATACGCTCCAGCGAAGAATAGCGAACCTCATTTTTAAGGAATGCTTCATAATCCGCGGTAGGCGCCTTTGAATCAAGCATAAAAGGATTCTTACCTTCAAACGCACGTCTAGGATCAAACCGGAAGTTATTCCAGTAGCCAGCTGCAACCGCGTTCTTGATTTCGGCCTGAGCGCCGCTCATGCCGCCCTTAATGCCGTGGTTGATGCAGGGCGCATAGCAGATAACCAGCGACGGGCCATCATAGGCTTCCGCTTCAGAAATAGCCTTTGCCGTTTGCGTATAGTCCGCACCCATGGCGCACTGTGCAACATAAATATAGCCATAGCTCATGGCAATTGCCGCAAGGTCCTTCTTCTTGACTTCCTTACCAGCAGCAGCAAACTGCGCAACTGCGCCGGTGGGGGTCGCCTTAGAAGACTGGCCACCCGTATTGGAGTAAACCTCTGTATCAAAGACAACGATATTCACATCTTCGCCCTGCGCGAGAACGTGATCCAAACCGCCGTAACCGATATCATAAGCCCAGCCGTCGCCTCCGAAAATAAAGACCGATTTCTTAGAGAGGTAAGCCTTCTCTTTGAGAATTTCTTCGCCAACCTTGTTTTTTTCAAGTGCCTCAACCAACTTATCGGTCGCAATGCTGTTGGCCGACGCATTGCTCTTAGTGGCAAGATAGTCGTCAACAGCCACCTTGACTTCGCCTTCGGCAGTTTCAGCCAGTGCTTCTACCTTAGCGATGAGCTTGTCACGGATCGCCTTTTGACCCAAGTACATACCATAGCCATACTCGGCGTTATCTTCGAACAGCGAGTTGCCCCAAGCCGGTCCCTTTCCCTTCTTGTTGGTAGTGTATGGGGTAGAAGGTGCCGAGCCGCCCCAGATAGAGGAGCAACCCGTAGCGTTGGCAATATACATTCTGTCGCCGAACATCTGGGTAACCAACTTCGCATAAGGGGTCTCGCCGCAACCCGCGCAAGCGCCTGAGAACTCAAGCAACGGCTGACGGAATTGGCTTCCCTTGACCGAATCGGCCTTGAACTTATCGAGAACGGCAGCGTCGAATTCAACGGCAGTGCCATAGGCAAAGCCCTTTTGAGAATCTAGCTGGGTTTCAATGGGCTTCATAACCAGAGCCTTCTCGCCCTTCTTGCCAGGGCAGATGGCGGCGCAGGAGCCGCAGCCCATGCAGTCGAGCGCAGATATAGTCATGCCGAACTTGTAGCCGGGCATGCCGGTCATATCGGTGAGCTTCTGGTCGGCCGGAGCCTTGGCAGCCTGCTCTGCATTAAGCGCAACAGGGCGAATAACCGCATGCGGACATACATAAGAGCAGAAACCGCACTGAATGCAGTTTTCGGGCATCCACTCGGGAACCTCAACCGCAACACCGCGCTTTTCAAACGCCGAGGTGCCCTGAGGCAGAGTGCCGTCTACGCTTGAGAGCAGTGCCGAGACAGGCAGACTGTCGCCTTTCTGCGCGTTGGCGGGGGTCATGACGGTGTTGACAAAGTCGACAAGCGCCTTATTGTCACCCTCGGCCTTGGGATAATCAAATCCGCCCTTGGCAGACTTCCAGGATTCGGGAACGTTGACCTTGACCGCGCCATTGACACCTGCGTCAATTGCGTCGTGGTTCATCTTAACAATTTCCTCGCCGCGTTTGCCGTAGGACTTGGTGGCAGCGTCCTTCATATACTTAACGGCTTCCTCAATCGGAATAATCTTAGCAAGGTTAAAGAACGCAGCCTGTAGAATGGTATTCAAGCGGTTACCCAGACCAATCTCCTTGGCAATCTTGATTGCGTCAATAGTGTAGAAGTTGATGTTGTTATCAGCAATGAACTTCTTGATGTCGCCGGGGAGATGGTGCTCAAGCTCTTCATGCTCCCAGCCACAGGACAGCAAGAAGGTGCCGCCGGGTTTCAAGTCAGAAACCATATCATATTTAGTTATATAGGCCGCGTTATGGCATGCAACAAAATCAGCCTTGTTAATCAAATAGGTAGAACGAATGGGAGACTTGCCAAAGCGCAAATGCGAAACGGTTACGCCGCCCGACTTTTTGGAGTCGTATGCAAAATATGCCTGCGCATACATGCTGGTATGGTCGCCGATAATCTTGATGGAGTTCTTGTTGGCGCCAACAGTGCCGTCCGAGCCCAGACCCCAGAATTTGCAAGAAGTAGTACCAACGGGCGAGGTGTCGGGGTTCTCGGTGAGCGGCAGCGACAGATGGGTAACGTCGTCCTCAATGCCAATGGTATAGCGTTTTTTGCCAGCAACCTCAGCATTTTTATACACGGCGATAATCTGCGCGGGAGTAGTATCCTTCGAGCCAAGACCATAACGGCCCGAAAAGACTGGCAGCTGGCCAAACTTAGATTCGCGAATGCCAAGTATAACGTCAAGGTAAAGCGGTTCGCCAATAGAGCCAGGCTCCTTGGTACGATCAAGAACGCTCAGCGTCTTAGCGGTGTCGGGAATAGCGGCAACCAGCTTCTCAGCGACGAAGGGACGATAGAGACGCACGGTAACAAGGCCGTACTTACCGCCCTTGGTATTGAGATAGTCGATGGTTTCGCAAATGGTATCACATACCGAGCCCATCGCAATAATGACATGCTCAGCGTCGGGTGCACCATAGTAATTAAACAACTGATAGTTGGTTCCGATCTTCTTGTTGACCTGATCCATGTAGTCCTCTACAATGGCAGGCAGGGCGTCGTAGTAGCCGTTGCTGGCTTCTCTCGCTTGGAAGAAGATGTCGGGGTTCTGTGCCGAGCCTCTCAGTACGGGATGCTCAGGGTTGAGCGCGCGCTCACGGAACGCCTTGACGGAGTCCCAGTCAAGCATTTCGGCAAGATCCTTATAGTCCCACGCCTCAATCTTTTGAATTTCGTGCGAAGTTCTAAAGCCGTCGAAGAAATGACAGAAAGGAACTCTGCCCTTAATGGCTGCCAGATGTGCTACAGCGCCGAGATCCATCGTCTCTTGAACATTGCCCGAACAGAGGAATGCAAAGCCGGTCTGACGGCAAGCATAAATATCGGAGTGATCTCCAAAAATAGAAAGGGCGTGCGAAGCCAGAGCTCTCGCAGAGACGTTAATGACACAGGGCAGTAGCTCGCCCGCAATCTTGTACATGTTTGGGATCATCAGCAGCAAGCCCTGCGAAGCCGTGTAAGTGGTGGTCAAAGCACCTGCGGATAAAGAACCGTGCACAGCACCAGCAGCACCGCCCTCAGATTGCATCTCCGCAACCTTGACTCTCTCTCCGAACACGTTGGTGCGACCGTTCGCGCTCCACACATCCGTTACCTCAGCCATAACTGAAGATGGGGTGATCGGGAAAATCGCCGCGACTTCGGTAAAGGCATAAGAAACATGCGCAGCGGCGTTATTGCCGTCCATAGTTTTCATTTGTCTTGCCATAGTTATTTAACTCCTCCTTTGAATTGAAAAACGGAAACAACGAAAAATTCATTTCCGCATACTCTTTCCTGTTTCATCCTAACATGATTTTTTGGCATTGTAAAGAGCCTTTGCGCGATTGAATTGCATTTTTATAAAGTGACGGAAGTTGTTTAAAATCCTTGAAATGAATGCGATCTTGAACGCTATTTTTTGACTATTTTGTATAATTGATTCCACGTTGACGAGACAAATGTTTTTAATTTGTCGCTGTGCGGCGTTTTGCTTTTTAATGGGCATTTGACAGCTCGTTCTATTAATTGTATAGTGTTGGTATAGTTTATTCTGGTTTTATTCGCGCACGTTAACAATTTAAATTTGACATCATGCAACAAGGAGAAATAACATGATTCCCAAAACTAGCTGGGCAGCCGTCACCTGCTGTGTCGCGCTGCCGCTAATTTTAAGCCTTCTTTTAAATGTGGCAGAAGCTGGTGCGGTGTATCTCAATGACACCAAGCTCAAACAGCTCGTCGGCAGCGGTGACAAAAGAGCGCTTCGCCTCGATGCACTACTTCATAAGCACCGGTCGTTTCGCCTCTCTGTTCAATTCATTTCCGTTTTTTGCCTTGTTATAGCAGTTGTACACGCCTGTCTGTGGACGGCTGACTATTTTTCAGAAGTGCATGCGCTTGGGTTAAACGCCGCCATCGCTCTTTTCTGGTTTTGCGCTGTAGTTTATGCGCTTCTGTTTTTTTCAATAGCAGTTGATGCCCCGCGCCGCATCGCCGGATTTTTACCCGTATCGGCACTCGCACTGTCTGGGT
Source organism: Clostridia bacterium (assembly GCA_035560675.1). Taxonomy (GTDB): domain Bacteria; phylum Bacillota; class Clostridia; order Oscillospirales; family Ruminococcaceae; genus Yanshouia. The sequence continues at coordinate 1,086 of DATMYZ010000143.1, read as the reverse complement.
TGCTTTCTCTGATATTGCTGATCTTTGCGCCGCTGACTTTTTTGATAGAGCGGCTTTCAAATTTTGTCGTTCGTCTGTCAGGTAATGATCCAAAAAGTGATCCCGATTCGATCACCGAAGAAGAAATACGCATGCTGGTAGATGAGGGCAATGAACGCGGTGCCATTGAAGAATCAGAAAAAAATATGATCAACAATATCTTCGAGTTTGACAGCCGCGATGTTTCTCAGGTTATGACCCACCGCACCGAGCTTTCGGCCGTAGAGTTACACGCCACCCTGGAGGAGGTTGCACGAATTGCCATTGAAAGCGGCTATTCCCGACTGCCAGTTTATGAGGATGATATCGATTCGATCTGTGGCATCATCTACGCCAAGGATTTGATTAAATACATCCATCGCCCCGACGCCTTTCACCTTTCTGAGGAAATGCGAAAACCCATTTACGTCCCTGAGTCAAGCAACTGTTCCGATGTCTTTGCGTTGTTTAACCGAGAAAAAGTGCAAATTGCCATTGTCGTGGACGAATATGGCGGGACCTATGGTGTTGTGACAATGGAGGATCTGCTTGAAAGCATTGTTGGGAATATTCAGGACGAATATGACAATGAAGAAGTGCTTGTGACTCAGTCCGAAGATGGTACCTATATTTTTGACGGCTCTATCGGTATCTCTGACGCCGAGCAGCTCTTGAATTTCCATGTGCCAGATGATTCTGAAGCCGACACTCTTGGCGGCTTTATGATTGAGCTGCTGGGCAGCGTCCCCCACGGGGAGGAAGTCCCCCGGAAGGTTACTTTTAACGGTGTTACTTTTTCAGTTCTGCGCTCGGATGAACGCCGCATAGAAAAAATTAAAGCTGTTATTGATTCTGACGGTGAGTAATATTAGAGGGCTGCACTAGTGCAGCCCTCAAGCTGTCGATAAAGTCACGGCGGTTCGACAATTTGCACAAAATGAAGCCGCTTTAAACGGCATCGAGAAAACCCCTTGCGGGGGGTTCTCCCACGCAAAAACAGTCCACCGGACTGTTTTTGTGCCCTCTCCTGCGCTTTCACACGATAAAATGACGTACGGGACGCTGTCC
>DATMYZ010000142.1:0-3435 GCA_035560675.1 Clostridia bacterium | reverse complement strand
GCTGCCATGAATCTCAAAAAGCTAGCCAAATGGAAGTGGAGGACTTCTTTGTTCCGTTTCCGATACTCCCTTTTCTGGCTTAAATATAGACAGAACCCGGTTTGCGCCGCTGCGTAATCCGGGTTCTTCGACAGACTGAGGCGATAAACGTACGTTTATCGCCTTCTTTTAGAATATCATTGGTTCAATATCACTTGAATATCACATTAACGTAATACGCTTTAACCAGTATTCATACGGGAAGGGCGGATTAGAATGGAACAATTGCAATTGACAGAACAAGAAGAAAAAACGCCTGCAAAAGACGATAATTCTATTGATACCCAGCAGGAGCTGTTGGCCCTCTTAGGAAAAAAGCGCAGAAGCGGGTTAAAAAAGTATTTGCCATTTGCAATCGCGATACTCCTGCTACTGGTAGCGGTGATTCTGTGGCGGTTACTCAGCAAAAACAATACTCAAACCGATGCGGTTAATTATCGCCAATATACAGTGCAGCGCGGTGATGTTATCGTCGGCTCAAGCGAAAGCTCATCTATTTCATTAAGCCGCGAGGTGGTTAAGTTTCCAGTATCAACAACAGTGGAGCAGGTTTATGTCAAGGCAGGGCAATCAGTCAAAGAAGGCGATCCACTGATGCAGCTTAACGTTGACGAAATTAAAGCGGGGATGGTTTCCTACCAGCTTCAGGTCAAAATGGCCGAGCTTGAGCTTGGGCAGTCAAAACTCGATCAGCAAACGAAGCTGCTCAAAGCCGAGCAAACCTATAACAGCGCCATTTTGCAAGGACAACTGGCAGAAAGCAGTCAAAGTGTAACAATTACCCAGCTTGAGAAACAACTTGCTGATGCGCAGGAGGAATTAGAGGATGCGCTGGAAACGCTAAATACTTATCAGGACTACGATGATAATTACGACGATGATTATTCAGATTTACAGGCGCTAGCACGCAGAGTTGCAACCTACAAATCGCTTTATCAGGAATACTACAGCCGATATCAAGAAGTTTCCCAACTGGAAACGGATCTTGCTACCTGGCAAGAGCTTTATGACAATCTAAGCAATGAAGAAAAGGCAAAAACTGATGATGATAGCAATGCTAAAAGTTATCTGGAAAAAATAGCAACACTGCAAGGGCAGATCGGTGACGATACCTCAACAGCACTTTATAAAAGCTATCAAAACGCCTACGAAACTTATCAGACATACAACAGTAAATACGCTGATCGCCTTGCTGATTTCAACGAAGAATACGACGTTGAATATGGCGACGACGATGCGTTGTCCGACAAAATAGAAACGCTGAAAAAGAAGGTTGAAAGTTATAACATTGCGCTGGAAAATGCCAAGCTCAGTCAGCAAACCGGGACTCTTTCAGCCGAGCAGGCTAAACAACTCACCGAACTGGCTGCCCAAACAGCTGAAGCACAGTATAACCTGACTACGATACAGCTTTCTCAGGCGGTGGATCAAAAACAGGAGACCTACGATCAAACGGTTCGACAGATTAACAGCATTCAAAAAAGCATTTCGGATAATGGCATTGTTTATGCACCTTGCACCGGAATGATTGTCAGTGTAAGCCTTGAAGAAGGAGATGATTTTGATGTCACCTACGACGAGGATACCGACACGCTAAACGAGCAGACACTGCTTACCATGACTGATATCTCATCTGTTTATGTACCGATTACTATTTCAGAAGAAGATATTCTCAATGTTTACATAGGTCAGCCGGCAAGCGTCACTATGAGCGCATTTGAGGGCGTCACCTTTGATGCCGAAGTGGATACCGTCTCAGTTGAAGCGGCGCGGTCGGGTGCAGCGACAGTGAGCTATACCGTCAACGTCAAATACGCCGATGTAAATACGCTTGATATGTACGAAGGCATGAGTGCACAGACTACGCTGCTGCAACGCGTTGCAAAAGATGTGCTCTATATCAATAATCAGGCGGTGATTAATCAAAATGGCATTGCTACGGTACAGAAGCTAGATAGTGAGGGCAATACAGTTACTGTAACAGTTAAAACCGGCTTTTCTAACGGGCAATATGTCGAGATTATAAGCGGGCTTGAGGAGGGCGAAACCGTTCTGGCAGCAAGCGGGGTAAGCAAAACATGAGAATAACCGAAATATTAAGGCTGGTGTGGGTTAACATCATTCAGAATAAAACCAAGGTTTTGCTTACGTCACTAGGTATAATTGTAGGATCTGCGACCATTGTGCTGGTCATTGCAATTGGCCAGGGCGGGCAGGCCGATGTGGCTGACCAGTTTAAAAACCTTAATGCAGGCGCCATTGATGTTAAATCAATAGATGCCCAAACTGCTCAGATGGAGATGATGCCAGATTTGGGCGGTGGTGCTCCACCAGATGGCGGAGTCTTTTCAGGCGGAGGAGGGGGAAGCGGCGGAGGTAGCATCAGTCGTGGCGGAAGTAGCTCCGGCAATAAAAGTGGATCGAGCAGCCGAAAAAACAGTACTAGAAACACTCGTGTTCGACTAACTGAAAGCGACGTGGCCGACATTTCGCAGCTGGTGTCAGGGCTTGAAGAGGTTACCATTTTGGTTAACGGCACCACAACCGTTTTTGGCGGCGATCTTGAAGAAGAAAAGGCAAGCACTACTGTTGTTGGTGTACTACAGAACTATCAGCAGGTTAGTAACCTTTCTACGATGTACGGCAGCTTTATAACTGACGAGGATAATAACAACAGCAACTATGTTGCGGTACTCGGCTACAGCTTAGCTAAAGAAATTTTTACCCTCCCAGCTTATGCGTATGGAGACTTTATAACCATTGATGGGAAGAATTATGAAATAGTCGGCGTATTGCAAGAGATGGGATCAGTATCTTCCGGTATCAGCTCCGATAACGCTATATACATACCGTATAATACAGGAATAAAATACATTTTTGGTAGTCAAACCGAACCAACTATCACTGCGGTGGCAAAGGAAGTGTCGGATGTAGATGCCGCAATAGAAAATATAAAGGCGGTTTTGACAGAAAATTATCCTAAAGGTAATTTTTCTGTCACGGATGCTGGCAGTGCGATGGATGCAGCGACCAGTTCAGCTAATACGTTGGCCATGTTGCTGTTTGCGGTAGCAACAATTGTTTTCGTGGTCGGCGGTATTGGGATTATGAACGTTCTTTTTGTCTCGGTGCAGGAGCGCACACCTGAAATCGGTATTTTTAAGGCTATTGGCTGCCCGTCCGGCAGCATTCTGTTGGAGTTTTTGATGGAAGCCATTTTTATGGGGTTGGCAGGCGGTATACTCGGTGTTGTTTTAAGCTTTGGAATAATTCCATTGATAGAAATGTTTGGCATGCGGCTTGAAACTAGCCTAATGGGCTACGTGCTCGCCTTGATTTTTGCATTGTTCACAGCCACTCTGTTCGGATTCTATCCGGCCTATAAGGCTTCTAAGC
>DATMYZ010000141.1:0-6747 GCA_035560675.1 Clostridia bacterium | reverse complement strand
ATAATAGACGAGCGATGGTTTTCTAGATGCTCTACTAATCTACAATATTAGAGTATCACGCCCTGACGCAGTTGTCAACAAAAAGGAGGTGTAAATTTGCCTTTTGCTGTAAATTTGGTGAACTTGCAAAAAGAAAAGGGCGTGACTAATTACAGACTAGCCAAAGACTTAGGCGTCCATTGTACATCAGTTCAGAACTGGCGCGACGGGAGAATGCCCCAACTGCATCACGCCCATGCGGTTGCTAAGTATTTTGGAAGGTCTGTAGAACAAATGATGAAATAGAAAGGAGGATTTTTCCTTGAGCACCAAGTCAGAGATTACCGCAATGGCACAAGCCATTATTGAGGCGCACGACGGTCAGGCTTATTACAACTTCGAACAAGCCAGCAAAATTGTCGGCTGCGGCCGCAATACGCTGGCGCACCATCTCCATAACGCTGGAATTCTTGTAAAAAAAGTCGGCCCCAGCAAGCGCGTCAGCGCTTACGATTTAGCCAGTTGCATGTATTCCGGTCGGATTGCTCCAATAGATAATATATCCCGGAGCGCATGATGAACCGTCTTTAGGCGGACAGGCCTAGAAAGGAGGCCCCCACGATGAACCCAACAATCACCGGCGATGCCTTGAAACTACTGGAGCAGTTTGTTTATTATGCCACCAATCCCAATACCAGCGGTAGGCTGGCCGATGCGATGTATTACGATCATGAAGGATTCCACCGTCGGGCAAAGCTGCTTAAATCGCAGTTGGAAAAGAGAGGCCTATGCTGATAGTCCCAAAGGTCACCCATAACATGCGCTGCGCCTCTTTAAGAGGCTACCGGGTAAAACAACGGAAACGCCTTTCAGGCTATTTCAAGCGGTTATTTGCCTTAAAAAGCATCTTTCTTGCTGAGGCAGCGCGCGCCAGATTGAAGCGTGTTTTTGTGATTACTGGCCTTATTGTGATGCTGCTGCCCGCCGCGATACATATCGTTTATTTGCCGACGCGGGTGTGTCTCGTTCTTCTCGGCCTGTTCTTGATTGGGTGGGGGAGGTGGCAGCTATAGCAACAACCGCCCTATTTTTACATAGAAAAAGCCGCCCTGTGAGTGCAATCACAAAGGCGGCAAACGCTAATAAGTTACCTGTATTATATCAGGTTTGAGAGGATTTTGCAACATGGAGAAGTACAAAGAGTTTAAGCGCCATTTTGTGGGCCTGCTCGGGGAGCTACAGGCGGTCATAGCGGAAACGGAGGGAAACCAACGTACATTTCTGCGCATGGCCGCCGCAACCCTCGAAGGGGCATACAAGGCGCTTTTGGTATTTGATGGGGATGTTACCCCGGCGGTGGAGTTGTTGCCTCAAGAGAAACCAGCGGCACCACCAGCGAAACCGCCGAAGCCGAAAGCCGCCGAGAAGCAAAAATATGGCCACTTTAGCCTTGTAAGAATGACAGAGGCCGAACACAAAAAACTGGTTGACGAGTACGGCGAAAAAGTGGCGGCTGATTATATCGGTAAGCTGGAACTGTACATAGGTTCTAAGGGTGATAAGTATAAAAGCCATTATATCACGATAAGGGCGGTCGTCGGGCACTGTTTGAGGCTTTTGGCCTCGGAAAGACCATTCAAGAATTAGAGTGGTGCCGTCAGTGCAACAAGCATACTGGAGGGCGGGCGCTGATCGTGTTGCCGCTTGGTGTGCGGCAGGAATTCAAGCGCGACGCTGTACGGCTGCTGGACATGCCCGAGCCGCAGTACATCACGGCAACGAAACAGGCCGGCGCGACGGGCATTTATCTGACCAATTATGAGCGTGTCCGGGACGGTGGCGTAAACCCGCGCGAATTTGACGCAGTGGCACTGGATGAAGCGTCTGTGCTACGTTCCTACGGGTCGAAAACCTTTCAGGAGTTTATGCCGATGATGCGTGGCATTAAGTACAAGCTCGTTGCCACGGCCACACCGGCCCCGAATAAATACAAAGAGCTAATCCACTACGCGGGATATCTGGAGGTCATGGACACAGGGCAGGCGCTGACACGGTTCTTCCAGCGAGACAGTACCAAGGCCAACAACCTGACGCTGTACCCGCATAAGGAAAAAGAGTTTTGGTTGTGGATGTCAAGTTGGGCGCTGTTTTTGACCAGCCCCGCCGACCTCGGATTTGATGCGACGGGCTACGACCTGCCGCCAATGGATGTCCGGTACCACAAACTGCACATCAACCAAGAGCCAGAGGCCGACCGGGACGGTCAGATTGTTCTCACCCGCAATGCGGCACTGTCGCTGCCGGACGCTTCGCGCGAAAAGCGGGACAGCGTGACCGACCGCATAGCCAAAGCAAAAGAGCTTGTGGACAGCGACCCGGATGCGCATTTTATCCTCTGGCACGACCGGGAGGACGAACGGCACGAGATCAAGCGCGTTTTCCCTGAGGCGGTGGAGGTTTACGGATCGCAGGATTACGACACCCGCGAACAAGCTGTCTTAGACTTTGTGGATGGTAAAACCCGCCTGCTTGCCACGAAAAAGGAGATTAGCGGACAGGGGTGCAACTTCCAGCGGCATTGTCACCGCGCTATCTTTACAGGCATCGACTTCAAATTCAACGACTTCATTCAGGCAATACATCGCATATACCGCTTTTTGCAAACCGAGCAGGTCATCATCGACATTATCTATACCGATAACGAGACAGAGATCCTTCGGGTGCTGCGAGAGAAGTGGGAACAACACAATGAAATGGTGAAGCAAATGACAGATATCGTAAAAAAATACGGCCTCGGAGGATCCAGTCAGCTTGATACACTGGCCAGATCTATCGGCATAGAGCGGCAGGTGATCCGGGGTGAGAATTTTGTAGCGGTCAATAATGACTGCGTGCTGGAAACGGCCGGCATGGCCGAAAACAGTGTGGATCTGATTATGACGTCGATCCCCTTTTCAAATCATTACGAGTACACGCCCAGCTATAACGATTTCGGGCATAACGAAAACACTGTGCGTTTCTTTGAGCAGATGGATTTCCTTTCGCCGGAACTACTGCGAGTGCTGCGGCCGGGGCGCGTGTATGCCTGCCACGTCAAGGACCGTGTATTGTTCGGGAACGCCACGGGATACGGAATGCCCACAATGGAGCCATTCCACGCCATGTGCATTCAGCACTATATGCGCCACGGATTTATGTATTTTGGCATGATAACGGTCACGACCGACGTTGTGCGCGAGAATAACCAGACCTACCGCCTTGGCTGGACAGAGCAATGCAAGGACGCTACAAAGATGGGCGTTGGTTGCCCGGAATACATTCTGCTTTTCCGTAAACTGCCGACAGATCGCTCCAAAGCATACGCCGATGTGAAGGTCACCAAGTCAAAGGATGAATACACCCTGGGACGCTGGCAGATCGACGCGCACGGCTTTTATCGCACAAGCGGCGACCGGCTGCTTTCCTCGGAAGAGTTGTTGAAACTGGATATGAGCAATCGCATGGCGGCGTTTAAGGCATTCAGCCAGAAAAATGTTTATGATTATGGCCATCATGTGCAGTTGGCCGACGAACTGAACGAGCACGGCGGCCTATCCAAGGAATTTATGACGCTGCCGACCGCCTCAGTGCATCCCGACGTCTGGGACGACATTGTGCGCATGAACACGCTGAATAAAGCACAACGCCTTGGGCGCCGAGAGCTGCATGTCTGCCCGCTGCAACTGGATATCATCGAGCGGGTTATCAACCGCTATACCAATTCGGGCGAAACGGTCTATGACCCATTCGGCGGCATTATGTCGGTACCCTACACGGCCGTGAAGATGGGGAGAAAGGGCATCGGCACTGAGCTAAACCCGCAGTATTTCAAGGATGGCGTTGGGTACCTGCGGAGCGCTGAAGCCGAGAGAGCCGTTCCCACGCTGTTTGATTTTATGGACGGTGAGGCTGTATGACGCGCTTAATAGTAAACTATCGCCGGAACGAAAAAACCGAGTTTATAAACATCCCGTGTGACGAAATTAAAGAAGAAAATGGTTTCATTTATGCCTATGAAAATGAAAAGCTTATCGCCGCCGTGGACTTAGGTTGTTTGGACATGGCATACCTGTCGGAGCAGCAAAAAGCATAGCGAGGGAGGGCAAGACCAATGAAAGACCAACTTACCCGCGAAATCATCAACGCTGCGTCTGAATTTCTGGAACCGGCACAGGTTGAGCAGTTAGAACAGTGCATCGTTAATTAAATGTGATGAGCCAGTGAAAATGTGCCTTAATTTGCTCAGCAAATATCGGAGCTACGATACTGTGCTTGTATCAGAGGAAGATTTTATAAAATGGTTAGCCCATAAATAACAGCAATTGGAGGTACATGAACGATGAATATCTACCCCGAGATAAAGAAAATCGCCGGTAATAATGCAGCGATACAGCGCTTAGCTGGAAAACTTAAAGATAAGCTGGATTGCGATGGGTTAAACTGGCAGGATGCCCGATTAATTGATGGCTGTACCGAAAAGGACGACAATCTTTACAAGGACGGTCACAAATTGGCCCATGACGGTCTAGTCGATGATGATTATTACTGTGACCAGTATACGGGATATTGCGAAGACGATTTCCACGGCACCTTGTATTTTAAAACCAATGTTCCCGGCCAGTTTGTTGCAGTACCGTTTGAATGCTATTAGCCGTTAAATAACAGGAGGTGCATGATGAGCAAATTTGACTTTTTGGGATTCGGCTACGATGCTGGCCCCGATGAAATGTTTGTCGCCCACGCTGGCAAATACAGTGCGGAAGAAACCATTGCGCTTTGCAAGTCAGAGTATAGCCAAAAGTTTTACGGTGTTGAAGGGCGTAATTACGACAGGCTGCGGGAGCCTACTATTGCAGACGTTCAGGACGCGCATTGCGCTTTTCGCTTCGGTGTGTCCCCAGAGTGGCCCGATGGGTGCTATGCACTGGTAGGCCCCGCGGAAAACGGCGCGTTTCCTGTCCATGTGATTGATTTTGGGAAACTGGCATAGGCCGCTAAATAACAGCTTATCTGCTCTAAAAATAGAAATGCGAACTGCAATAGCTCGCATTTCTGCCTTAGTATTTATTTAATTACCATCAACAAAGAAAATCACTCATACCGGTTCACTTCAAAGTCCCTGATCTTATCAAAGACGATGTAGTCTTTTCTAGAAGTGAATGGGCCCTTGTTATAAGTTTTCTGGATGATAAAATAGTCTGTTCCCGTACCTATTGCCCGCTGGTCATACCATTCGATGAATGCGTCGACTTCAGCCATGGTCAAGTCATACTCCTTGAGAGTGCCATCGACCATGTAAACGTTGAGTAGTGCATGGCCATCTTCTACTGGCTGAGGCGTAAAGGATTCTAATACTTCAGCTGAGGCAAGATAGGTGGAACCTCCAAGCCCCCCAATAGCGTAAATTTTGCCGTCAATTGCTTCAGCTTTAACGTATTCTCGTGCTGTAGACATGTCAAGTAGTGAAGACCAATCATTGGTAGCAGGATCATATACTTCAGCTGAAGATAATTTACCGTTATCACCTTCACCACCTATTGCGTAAATCTTACCATCAACTACTTGAGTATCAAAATCTTTTCGGGCTGTTGACATGTCAGCCCGTGTTGACCAAGTATTCGTAGTCGGATCATATACTTCGACTGACGATAGACGACCTGCTGAACCACCCCCACCTATTGCGTAGATTTTACCATTAATGACTTCACTCTTAAAGTAACTTCTTGCTGTTTGCATAGAAGCCAGTGTAGTCCAAGTGTTTGAATCTGGATCGTATACTTCAGTTGAAGATGAATTTCCGGCGCCTGAACCACCAAAAACGTAAATTTTGCCGTCAATGACTGCATGCTGGAACTGAATTCTAATTGCATTCATAGAAGCCAGTGTTGTCCAAATATTTGTAGTCGGATCATATGATTCGACGAACGATGAAATTTGGTGATCATGGGCACCACCCATTACATAAATTCTACCATTTACTACTGCGGCCTGAAAAATATAACGTGAATATGTCATAGAAGCTAGTTCCGTCCAGGTGTTTGAATCTGGATCATATACTTCGGTTGAAGCAGTAGATAAATTGTCGCCCATTAAACCGCCAATAGCATAAATCTTGCCGTCAATGACCGCAGTCTGCAAATGACTACGTTTTGTTGACATGTTAGCCAGTGCTGTCCACGTATTGGTAGTCAGATCGTATTCTTCGGTCGATGATAATAGTTGACCTTGATTGTTTCCACCAATAGCGTAAATTTTGCTATCTATAACCTCGGTACTAAAATGTATTCTGGCAGTAGCCATTGGTGCTATGTTTGTCCATGTTGCCATATTAAAAAATCCCTTCTTATTATGTTTTATACGCGCGTATGGTTATATTTTACACCGCAAAAATAAAAAGGGTAGTGGCGTAATGTGGTCAATTTTAGCTATCAGATCAAATACTTTGCAATGCGACTAAAAAAGCTTATTGCTTACGCCACTAAATGAACGTTTATAGGAGGAAAACACTGTGAGCAACTTTGAAAAGATAACGGAATCACCAACGGCATTAGCCGAGGTATTGGCAGAAGCGGTAGACAACATCAACTGTGATAATTGCCCTGCACAGTCAATTTGCCATGGCTGCATTGTAGACTGCAACCAAGCAATTAAGCGTTGGCTTAACAGTGAAGCTGATTAATTCGCAAGGGCGGTGATATAGCTCCAGACTGCTGCCCGACAGTATTAATC
>DATMYZ010000140.1:0-8909 GCA_035560675.1 Clostridia bacterium | reverse complement strand
CAATAATGCAGGATTATAATCTGTAATCCGTCACGGCTTTTTTATTTGCGTGCAGAGATGTTTTACAATTCTGTTAATAGACTCAAATTGTCTTGACATTTTCACGAGTTTGATGTTCAATATATACAGGTATTCTCTCCTTTTTTTGGCTTTTTATTTCAGTCGCGAAGCCATCAGAGGGCGATACATTCAAAATTACTTAACGACTGGACGGTGATAAGATTGTCTTTGGAAGCAATTAAACAAATCTCTGAGACTGAACAGTTCGCGCAGCAGTGCATTACTGACGCGCAGACAAAAGCGCGGGATATTATTTCTAATGCACAGCGAACCGCTGCGCAGGAATATGACTCGGCGATTAAACAGGCGGCCGCCCAAGCGGCAGAGGCACTGGTAAGCGCCAAGCGTTGCGCAGACGATATAGCCGGGCAGCAGCTCTCGGAATATCGCCGCCAATGCGATGCCTTGCAGATGCAGGCACAGAACCGCATGGACAAAGCAGTCGCCATAGTAATGGAAAGGGTAGTCGGCTGATGTCTATTTTAAAAATGAAGCGACTGTATGTGATTGCCCCCGCCGACTCAAGACGAACGGTTCTGCGCGCACTCACTCGGCTTGGCTGTGTCGAGCTGGAGCGGTGCTCCGCCCAGCAGATCGTCGATTCCGGCGGGAAATTATATATCAGTGAAGAAAACACACAGGCTGCGAAAGCACGCAGCATCTTAGAAAATGCCTGCCGCTTGCTGAAAAATTCGGGCGCGGCTAAAAAAACGCCTCTTTTTGCTGTGCGCCCCGAGGTAACCGAGCGCCAGCTTTTTGATATGGCCATTCTTAGCGGTGCAAGGCAGACGGCTGAAGAGGTTGACACTTTAGGTGCAAAGCTGGCAGATGCCGGCGCGACGCAGTCTAAACTGGGTGTGCAGATTGCGGCGCTGGGGCCATGGCGCCCGCTGGATGTACCATTGAACTTTACCGGCACGCGGGTCACGACCTTTATTATGGGTACACTGCCTGCGGCTATTGAAACCGACCCGCTGTTCGCCCGGTTGCACACTGAAACGCCTGCGTGCATGGTCGAGGTGGTTTGCTCTGATAACGAGCAGCATTATCTTGCCGTAACGATTCACCGCGAACAGGAAGTGACTGCTCTTAACATTTTAAAGAGCGCTGGGTTTGTATCGGCGGGATTTAAAGATTCTGCGCTGACTGCGGGTGAGCAGATCGAAGCGCTGCAAAAGCAAATCACTACGCTAGAAGACGCCAAGACTGGCTATATACAGCAAATCGCTGCCTATTATGATCGGCTTCCCGCCTTGGAACTGGCTTTCGACGCCTATACGCAGGAAGCAGCGCGGGATGAACTGCTCTCTGCTACAGCACAGACCGAGCGCACCGCCTATTTTACGGGCTGGCTGCCCACTGCGGCTGAAAGTGCTGTTGCCAAGCTGCTCATAGAGCTGGGCTGCGCCTACACCATTGACGATCCGCCGGAAAATGAAACGCCACCGGTTTTGATTCAGAACAGTGCGCTGGTGTCGCCCGTCCAGTCGGTCACTGAAATGTACGATACGCCGGGTTATGACAGCGTCGTTGATCCCAACCCGTTTATGTTCCCGTTTTACATCACCTTTTTCGGCCTTATTATGGCAGATATGGCCTATGGCCTTCTGATGTTCTTCGGCTGCTTCTTTGCACTCAAGGCGATGAAGCCCAAAGGCACCATGGAAAAGACGCTGAGGCTGTTCATGTATTGCGGTGTCACGACATTTTTTGCAGGTATGCTGTTCGGTGGTTTCTTTGCAAATTCTATCGCGGTGTTTACAAACACATTTTTAGGGAAAACCATCGTTATTCCGCCGCTGTGGTTTGACCCCTCGGCCGATCCGATGAAGATGCTGGCCTTTTCCGCCACGCTGGGTGGGGTTCACATTCTGCTGGGCATGGCATTGGCCGCTTATCGCATGATTCGTCAGGGGCATGTTCTCGACGCCATGTTCGACGTCGGTTCATGGTACATTATCTTTGCGGGCATCGGGATTTACGTGTTAAAGAATCCGGTAGGCCAATATGTCATTATCGCCGGCGCGCTGCTTCTGGTGGTGACCGGCGGACGCAACAGCCCAAGCATCCTTGGCAAGATTACCGGCGGTTTAGGTTCGCTTTATGGCATAACCGGTTATCTGTCGGACGTGCTTTCTTACGCGCGTATCATGGCGCTGGGCCTTTCAGGCGCGATGGTCGGCCAGGTCATGAACCAGCTCGGCACAATGGCTGGCGGCGGGTTCTTCGGGCTTTTGGTCTTTATCGTGGTTTTTTTGGCTGGGCACACCTTTAATTTGGCTATCAGCCTGCTCGGTGCATATGTGCATACCGGCAGACTGCAGTATATTGAGTTTTTCGGCAAGTTCTTTGAGGGCGGCGGACGCGCGTTCCGTCCGCTTGTCAACAATACAAACTATGTAACAATCATCAAGGAGGACTAAAACTATGGAATTCGTTTCAACTCTCTTTTCGGGCTATTTCTGGGCGCTGCTGGGCGCGGCGCTTGCGGTCGGCCTTTCCGGCTCCGGTTCGGCTAAAGGTATCGGCATCGCCGCTGAGGCGGGCACCGGCATTGTTTCGGTCTCTCCTGAAAAATTTGGCCGTGTGCTGCTGCTGATGGCAATGCCCGGCACTCAGGGAATTTATGGCCTGATTGTTACTTTTATGATCATCAATTCCGCCCCTGTGGTTGCGGGCACTCTTACACTGGGCCAGGGCATTGGCTATTTCTGCGGGGCTCTGCCGATTGCAATCGGTGGTTACCTTTCTGCTATTGCACAGGGCCGTGTGTGCGCCGCCTCCATGGGCATTGTCGCCGCAAAGCCTGAGGAATCGATGAAGGGCGTTATCTCCGCCGGCATGGTTGAAACCTACGCTGTTATTGCGGTTCTGGTTTCAATTATCATGGTTAACACCATTCCCAGTCTGCCACTGTAAGGTGATGCATGATGAACGGACTAACTAACATATCCAACAAGATATTAGCTGATGCGAACCTCAAGGCAGACGCGATTATCGCCGAGGCCGAGCAGAACGCGGTTAAAATCCTGACGGATTCTAAAAAACGCGCCGAGGCTGAGACAGGACTCCTTTTTAAGGAATCGGCTGCTCGCTGTGCTGACGTTGCTGAAAAGGGCCGTCTGGTGACGGAACTTGAAGGCAAAAAGCTTCTTTCAAATGCGCGTCAACAAATGATTTCACTTACATTTAAAACGGCCCTTGACCGCTTGCTTGCACTGCCTGAGGGCGAGTACCGCAAGCTGTTGGTCAAGCTGGCGAACGATGTGCTTGCCGACGGCAAGGGCGGCGAAATATTGCTAAACGCCAAGGACCTCGCCGCCCACGGACAGGTGCTGTCAGAAGCACTGGACGGCAAAGCGACTCTTGCGGCTGATGATGCCCCTATTGTCGGCGGGCTGATTATCCGGCGCGGTAAAATCGAATATAACTGCGCGCTGGATGTTTTAGTGCGTATGGTTTCAGAAAATGTCGCCCCTGAGGTGTCTTCTGCGCTGTTCTCGGAAGGAGCGTGAGCGTATTGCCAAAGTCGCCTGATACCGATTATGTCTATCTGAGCACCCTTTTGAAGGCGCTGGAGAAGAATATGCTTTCAAAAGAGGATCTTACTCGTCTGACATCGGCGCGCACCGATGAGGATGCCGTCAAGCTATTGACCGAGAAGGGCTGGAATGCCTTTGACACCAACGATTCCGCCGCACTTGAGCAGGAGATATCGCATCAGCGTAAAACGCTGTTTGACCTTATTTACCGCTATGTGCCAGAAGCGGGTATCATCGACCTATTTCGTTTGAAATATGATTACCACAATCTCAAAGCGCTGATAAAAGCCACCGCGCAGGGTTTAGACGGCAAACGCCTTTTAAGCGACGCCGGAACCATTACCCCTACTGCGCTCGTGAGCACGCATAACGACAAGGACTACAGCCGCATGCACCCGATTATGGCCACCGCCGCGCAGGAGGCCGCCGACCTGTTGGCCCGCACTGGCGATCCCCAGCTATGCGATCTTCTGCTGGATGGCGCGCTGGCTGCTCAGATGCTGGCTCTGGCTGAGGCGACTGAAAGCGAGTTTCTTTTGGGCTATGTTCGTTTGTGGATAGACCTTGGCAACCTGCGGGTGCTCACCCGTGCGGCTTTAAGCAAAAAGGGCTTCGACTATTTGCAGCGCGCAATTTTCCCGGGCGGAAAGGTTGCCTGCGGGCAGGTGCGTGAGGTCACGCCTGAGCTGTTGCGCAGTCTGTTTGGCTTTGGTGCGCTGACTGCCGCGGCTGAGTCCGCCGCAGAAGCGCTTTCCAGTGGGCTGGCGCTCTCCGGGTTGGACATGGCGTGCGACAACACGCTGATTGAGTATATTCGAACTTCCCGCCTGATTCCGTTTGGCGAAGCCACTGTTATTTCGCACCTGCTGGCATTTGAATCGCAGTTGGTAGCGGTGCGCATCGTCATGTCGGGGCGTGCCTCTGGCCTGGGCGAGGAGAGAATTGCAGAAAGGCTGAGGATGAGCTATGTATAAGGCAGCGGTCATCGGAGACAGACAGAGTGTTCTGGGCTTTCGGGCTTTGGGGCTTACCGTTGCGACCGCCGAAACGGCCGGTGAAGCCGCCGAGGCGCTGCATACCTTAGCCAAAAGCCAGCATGCCGTCATTTATATTACCGAGCAACTGGCCGCAAAAATCCCAGAGGATATCGCGGCTTATCTGGATTTGCCGCAGACTGCGGTGATTCCTATCCCATCAAAGGACGGCGTTCTCGGAATCGGCGACACAGAGCTGCACAAGGCGGTTGAACGTGCGGTCGGTGCCGATATTCTCAGAGATCCCGAGGAATAAAAAGTCCCAACCCCAGACAGAAGGAAGGTTGAATAATGAGCACTAGCAGTAAAGGAAAGATTGTAAAGGTTGCAGGCCCGCTTGTCGTCGCTGAGGGTCTTGCCGACGCCAACATGTTTGACGTGGTGCGCGTGGGCGAGCAGCGTCTCATCGGCGAAATTATTGAAATGCGCGGCGACGCGGCTTCGATACAGGTCTATGAAGAAACCTCGGGCATTGCACCCGGTGCCAAGGTGGAAACCACCGGCGCGCCCCTTTCAGTTGAGCTGGCCCCGGGTCTGATCACCACCATATACGACGGTATTCAGCGTCCGCTTGAGGCGATCCGCGCCCTCACCGGCAACCTGCTGACGCGTGGTGTTGAGGTTAAACCTATCGATCACGATAAAAAGTGGGAGTTTGTTGCCACCGCCAAGGTTGGCGATAAAGTCGTTACCGGCGATATTCTTGGCACGGTGGATGAAACCATTGTCGTTAAGCACAAGGTTATGGTGCCACACAATGTCTCGGCAGAGATTGTCGATATTAAAAGTGGCAGCTTTACCATTGACGATACCATTGCTACCGTTAAGCTTGCGGACGGTTCTTTAAAGGTGCTTTCAATGCTCCAGCGCTGGCCGGTTCGTGTTGAACGTCCCTATAAACGCAAGCTGTCCCCCGATATTCCGATGGTTACTGGGCAGAGAACAGTGGATACCTTCTTCCCGATAGCCAAGGGCGGTACCGCTGCCATTCCCGGGCCGTTTGGTTCGGGCAAGACTGTCACACAGCACCAGTTGGCTAAGTGGTCGGACGTGGATATTGTCATTTACATCGGCTGCGGCGAGCGCGGCAATGAAATGACGGACGTGCTGCGCGAGTTTCCCGAGCTGATTGACCCACGCACTGGCGAAAGCCTGATGCAGCGTACCGTGCTGATTGCCAATACCTCGGATATGCCGGTTGCGGCCCGTGAGGCCAGTGTCTATACCGGCATTACCATTGCAGAATATTACCGTGACATGGGCTATGCGGTTGCGGTTATCGCCGACTCCACCTCGCGTTGGGCTGAGGCGCTGCGCGAAATGTCCGGACGCCTTGAAGAGATGCCCGGCGAAGAAGGCTATCCCGCTTACCTTGCATCACGCCTTGCGCAGTTTTACGAGCGCGCGGGCCGCGTCGTCTGCCTTGGCAGCGACGAGCGGGAAGCGGCGCTGTCAGCCATCGGTGCGGTTTCGCCCCCCGGTGGTGATATCTCAGAGCCGGTCAGCCAGGCGACACTGCGCATCGTTAAGGTGTTCTGGGGCTTAGATTCCGCGTTGGCTTATCGCCGCCATTTCCCGGCGATTAACTGGCTGTCATCCTATTCGCTTTATTTTGACCGCCTCAAGAGCTGGTATGATGAAAATGTCGGTGCCGATTTCGTTTCTCAGCGCCATGAGGCCATGAGCCTTTTACAGCAGGAAAGCGAGCTTCAGGAGATTGTCAAGCTGGTCGGTGTTGATTCCCTTTCTCCTTCCGACCGCTTGATTATGGAGGCCTCTCAGATGCTGCGTGAAGACTTTTTGCAGCAGAACGCTATGAGTGATACGGACTCCTACTGCCCGATTGACAAACAGTACCGCTTGCTTGCGCTCATTCTCAGCTATTATCACACGGCCAAAAAGGCGCTGGATAATGGCGCGCCTATGAAGGCAGTGTTCGCAATTCCCGCGAGAGACCGCATAGGCCGGGCCAAGGATGTGCCGACCGAGGCATATGTTGAAACCTTCGCCGACATTACGCGCGAAATGATTGTTCAGCTTGAGGCTGCTGCGGGAGGTGCACAGGCATGATTAAGGAATACCGTACCATACAAGAGGTCGCAGGTCCTCTAATGCTTATCAAGGATGTTGACGGCGTGGCTTATAACGAGCTGGGCGAGATCGAGCTTCAAAATGGTGAGGTGCGCCGCTGCCGCGTGCTTGAAATGAACGGCAGCAACGCGCTGGTGCAGTTGTTTGAATCGTCGGCAGGCATTAATCTGGCGCAGTCCAAGGTTCGTTTTCTGGGTCACTCTATTGAGCTGGGCGTTGCACCCGATTTGCTGGGGCGCATTTTTGACGGCTTGGGCAACCCCATCGACGATGGACCCGAGATTATGCCTGACAAGCGCATGGATATCAATGGCACGCCGATGAACCCCGCTGCCCGCGACTATCCGTCGGAGTTTATCCAGACTGGTGTTTCGGCCATCGACGGCCTGAATACACTGGTTCGTGGGCAGAAGCTGCCGATTTTCTCCGGTTCTGGTCTGCCGCACGCCAACCTCGCCGCGCAGATTGCGCGTCAGGCAAAGGTGTTGGGCGGTGACAGCAAGTTCGCCGTTGTTTTTGCCGCTGTCGGCATCACGTTTGAAGAAGCGGACTTCTTCATTTCCGATTTTACCAAGACTGGCGCAATCGAGCGTTCGGTGCTGTTTTTGAATCTTGCGAATGACCCAGCTATCGAGCGTATTTCTACGCCGCGTATGGCGCTAACTGCTGCGGAATATCTCGCATTTGAGCTAGATATGCAGGTGTTGGTCATTATCACCGATATCACAAACTATTGCGAGGCGCTGCGCGAGGTTTCGGCTGCGCGTAAAGAGGTGCCTGGGCGTCGCGGTTACCCTGGCTATCTCTACACGGATCTTGCGACTATGTATGAGCGCGCTGGCCGTCTGCTGGGCAAGAAGGGCTCCATTACGATGATCCCGATTTTATCAATGCCTGAAGACGACAAGACCCACCCGATTCCTGACCTGACCGGTTATATTACTGAGGGGCAGATCATCATCTCGCGTGAGCTCTACCGAAAGGGCCTGACTCCGCCAATCGACGTGCTGCCGTCCCTGTCCCGACTCAAGGACAAGGGTGTCGGCGTCGGCAAGACCCGTGAGGATCATGCTAACACGATGAACCAGCTGTTTGCGGCTTATGCGCGTGGTAAGGATGCCAAGGAGCTGATGACGATTCTGGGCGAAGCGGCGTTGTCTGATACCGACAAACTGTATGCAAAGTTCGCCGACGAGTTCGAAAAACGCTATGTTTCGCAGGGCTACGAGACTAATCGGTCTATCAAAGAAACACTGAACCTCGGCTGGGAGCTGCTTTCAATTCTGCCCGTCGGCGAGTTGAAGCGCATCAAGCCAGAGTATATTGAGAAATATCTGCCCAAAAAGCAAGAGGGGTGATGCGGTATGGCAAGACTGAACGTCAATCCCACCCGCATGGAGCTGACGCGGCTTAAAAAGCGCCTTAAAACCGCTACGCGCGGTCATAAGCTGCTTAAAGATAAGCGCGACGAACTGATGAAGCAGTTTTTGGATATTGTGCGCATCAGCCAGAAGCTGCGCTTACAGGTTGAGGCGGATTTGATAGAAGCTTATCGTGGCTTTTCTGCCGCCTCGGCACTGATGTCGCCCGAGATGATGGAACAGACCTTTCTCTACCCCAAGCAGAGTGTCGCAATTGACATGAGCTTTAGAAATGTGATGTCGGTCAATGTGCCGGTCTATTCGGTGCAGACCAGAACACAAGATCCGAGCGATATTTTCCCCTACTCCTTTGTCAGTACGCCTGCTGAATTGGATGATTCGGTCATTCGGCTGTCGCAGCTGTTAAACGATATGCTTAAGCTGGCCGAGTATGAAAAGACAGTTAAGCTGCTGGCGCAGGAGATTGAGAAAACCCGCCGCCGCGTTAACGCGCTGGAATATGTCATGATCCCGCAGTTGAATGAGACAATTCGCTATATTGTCATGAAGCTGGACGAAAACGAACGCGGTAATACGACGCGGTTGATGAAGGTCAAGGACATGATGCTCAAAGAAGCACGCGAAAAGTCGGCCGAACAAAATAGGGCTATTTAATACTTGCTACAGCACTCGGCAGCAACTGGTTTTTTAAAAAGTATTGCAATAAAGCGGCTTCCTCGAATTCTCGTCGGAGGAGCCGCTTTAATTGTTTTATCGCAAAAATAGTTGACTCAGTCCAATATATGCAGTATACTAAATAG
>DATMYZ010000139.1:0-2584 GCA_035560675.1 Clostridia bacterium | reverse complement strand
AAAATTTCTTATAATCTTATAGATAAAAAAACTGGCAAAATAATTGAGAATCCCGCAGATGTAGAAAACACGACGGAAGTGGCAATAACTGCTGCAAAAGCAGAGGCTACGCAGAGCCTCAAAAACAGTTGGGCTAATAAGGCATTTAACGCGATTTCTAAAGCGTATAAGGATTTTGATGAAATGCAGTTATATTAAGTTTTTATCCTCTCTACTGCAAGCCCGCTTGCGCTTTAGTTATTACTTTACCGTTTTGGAATGTGACGTTTGCGTTCGCGCCAATAGTGCCTTCACCCTCCCAACCTACTATGACGGTCTGATAACCTGCCATCTCGGTTCGTGCCATTTCATCGCCATATGAACCTATGATTTCACATACTTCATCATACGTCATACCAGTTTTGATTTTTGTATACTCGCCATAGGACATTGTTTCGGGATTTTTATGCACGGAGGATGCAGCAGATTCGGGCAATTTTTCTGTAACTCTGAAAGCTGAAGGCTGCCCGGTTGCTGTGCCCAATAACATTTTGCTGGGGTTTTGCAGTCCAAAAAGAAACACAGGCAAAATAAAAATCAGGCCGGCGGCACCTAGAGAAACCACCAGCTTCACAAATACCGGCAAACTTTTCGGTTTGGATTTTTCACTTGTCGCTACATTATCTATCGACATTTCTTGAACAATGGCTCCACCGCAAAACTTACAAAATTCGCTATCTCTATCTATCTCTTTACCACAGTGATCACACCGCATAAAATCACCCCATGTAAAATATTACCTAAATGATACCCCAGAATAACCCTTTTGTAAAGGAGCGATGCTTTTGCTCATTGTAAACGGCAGCGATTTAACACAAATCGCCTGCAACATCAAATATACCGATCAATTTAATAACGGTGCATCCTCGCTGACATGGGATTATCCTGCGTCAAAATCGGGGTTATTCCCAGAAGGCTCTGTTGTGACGTTTTCGCACAACGGGGTCAATGTTTTTTATGGCTTTCTTTTCATATCCAAAGCGGGGCCGAAAACCATTTCCTGCACCGCCTACGACCAGATGCGTTATCTCAAGGCACAGGACTTTATGAACCGCAAGGGCGAGACGCTGGACGCGTTTTGCAAGCGGCTGTTCGCGCAGTTCAACGAGCGTATCAGTGTCGGGCAGATTGATTCGACCGGCGCGGTTTTGTCTGACAAGATTTTCGATAACAAAACCTATCTGGATATGATCTATCAATCCATCAGTGAAAGCCTGTACCTCAACGGTTATTATTATGCGCTGCGGGATGAGTTTGGGGCGCTGACGCTGCGGGATGTTTACGACCTGCGGCAAGGCCTGGTTATCGGCGACGGCAGCCTTGCGACCGATTACAGTTACACCCGATCCATCGACAGCGACACCTACAACTTTGTCAAGGTCGGGCAGGATAATGACGCGACCGGCCAGCGCGACGTTTATGCAGCGCAAGACAGTCCCAACATCACGCAGTGGGGCAAGCTGATGCTCTACAAAACGGTATCAGACCAGAACGAGGCGCAGCTCAAGGCGCTGGCCGCGAACATCTTAGCGGTCAAGAACCGTGCCACTGAGACACTCACAGTCGATTGCGTTGGCGATTTGCGAGTGCGGGCAGGCGTCGGCCTGAAAGTGGAGATTTCAAGCGTTGGCGTCAATTTATGGGCGATTGTCAACCGGGCGGTACACAGTTTCAATGGCGCAGCGCACACCATGAAGCTCGATTTACAATACGGGAGGTGGCAGTCATGGCAGACATCGTAACCGCTATCAAGTCGGTCGTTCGGGACTACCTGCACAACGAAGATTTGTCGGACGTGCTGCACGCAACCTATACCGGCACGGGCATTCGCATTGACGGCCGGCCGAATGAAATTCCGGCGGCGTTTGTGGATATTCCTCTTTCGTTGCAAACCGTGGAGGCGAAGCTGTCCGGCACGTTTGAGGGCGAGGCGCTCTCGGTCACGGGTGCGGCCGTCTCCAAGATCACGCTGTCTGATGCGCCGGTGACTATCACGCGTGGGCTTGTTGCGGGTGACCGTGTAACGGTGATCAAGCAACGCGGTGGCCAGCAATATTCTATCATCGACAGAACAGGGGGTTAATATGTCAGTACTTAAAACCTACGGTGACGATATAACCAGTTTCAAGCCTTCTAAGACCTATCGGCTGACAGGCGACCGGGTGGAGGGCAAGGCGGACGGCAAAGCGGCAATGCAGCAGGCCATTGATCTGGTGCTGTCTACTGAACGGTGGCGGCATCTTATTTACTCAGGCGATTACGGCATGGAGCTGGATGAACTTTTCGGTAAGTCCCGACCATATGTGGCCGCCGACTTGGAACGCCGGATCAGGGAGGCCTTGCTGGAGGACGACCGCATCACGGCGGTGGAGAATTTTGAGATTTCGTTCTCTGGGGACACAGCGACGGCATCCTGCACGGCGGTGACCCTCTTTGGCGATGTCAATATAGAAAGGAGTGTGTCACTTGGCTGAAAGCTTTGAGTTCGATGCGATCTTGCAGGCAATGCTCGCCCGGGCACCCGATGAAATCGACAAGCGGGAGG
>DATMYZ010000138.1:0-6830 GCA_035560675.1 Clostridia bacterium | reverse complement strand
GTAAGGGGGTGGCGGCTGTGAAAAGAATAGGTTTTCTGGTGGCGATGTTGGTTACGGCATTGCTTTGTGTTATTTGTGTGCTGGCTGAGGAGCCGGCCGCCGCCGTAATCGACGGCACTCAGGTTTTTGTGGCAGAGCCCGGTGAGGATCCTCGCCAGATAGAAAGCGGGGCGGAAAGTTTGCGCACCGTGGTCAAACCGGGTTCGACGGTTTATTTTTCGATTGCCAATGCCGTGCGGGCAGAAGATTTAAACGGCCTGCGGGCAGTGGTGGACTGGAGCAAAGGCGAGGAGCTAACGGGCTCCCCTAGAATAGAATATCGCCGTATGATGGACACAACGGGGCAGACGTCGTTGGGCTATCGATATGTGGTGGCGCTGGAGATCTTAGATACTGCCGACACCAGACCGCACACGCTGCGCGGTAGCATTAAGATTGCCAAACGCGCCAATGCGTCGGCACCAGAGGTTTCGCTGACCATTCTTGTGCGGCAGGATGGGCGTGATAATACCGACCGCGTGGTGACCTGCGCTCAGAAAACGCTGCTGATGGAATTTGGGCGCACTGAAGAAATGGTACGGATTTCGTTTTTTGACAGCGGTTATTTTGAAGTGGGTGTGACTGGGCAAGGGCCGCTCGATGTGGGCTGTACCACCGAGCCTGTCACCGATATTGCCGAGCGTTACCCCGAGGCTGCACTAAAGTTTATCAGTTGGAGCAAGCAGCCGTTTTTTAACCGCATCGGCAAGCTGGTACTCTATGCCGAGCGAGATTCGTTTTTGTATGCGCTGCGCGGCAGCGGTCTGGTCGAAACCACCGGCAGCTATTCTGAGGAGGAAGGCGGCTTTGTGCTGACCACCCGTCGGCTGGAGGGCTTTGTTGTTTCAGACAGGGCGCTTGACCCTGAGGCCGTGCCGGTGCCGCAGTCCAACCCGCCAACGGTTGCATATTGAAAAACTTAAAAATAAGAAAAATTTGGATAAGAATGCAGCAAATTCTTGAATAGTGAACACTTGTATTGTATAGCTGAGAGTGTTAAAATGGTACTATGTGAGGAAAATATAGTAAACAGGAGGGTTCTTATGAAAAAAATTTTTTCTGCGCTGCTTGCCTGCGCGATGATTATGTCTATCGCACCGGTGGCTATGGCGGCGACAAGCTTCACTGAGGGCGATGTATACCTCAAGGACGACGATTATTACGACGATCATGTCTCTTCGGTTGCTCCCGGTACTTCTTGCTGGGTTTATCTGCGGGATTATGTTTCGAGCGAATCGACAACTGGGCCCAAGAGCATCAGCATCGACGAGATGGAGGTTGTCGACTCCGACACCGGCAAAACCGTCAAGATGATCTCGGTTGAGAAATCTGGTTCGCGTCTCAAAGTGAACAGCGACGACAGAGCCTGGTTTGCCAAGCTCACCATCAAAAGCGTCAGCTCATCCAGCTACCCTGATGATGGCTATGATATAGACGAGCTGACGCTGGAATATACCTATGAGGGCACCAAATACACAACCGGTGTCAATCTTGACAGCATTAAGTATGACGAGGCTGACGACGAGCTTGAAGAGGATGAGAAGATGTTCTCTTTCGAGAAGGACGATGACGTCGATATCGACTTGCCCGACAACTATGGCAGCTTCACCGGCACAGCCCGTAAAGATTTTGACGTTGTTGCCGCTATGAACACCGATGTTGACAGCTCGCTGCTCAACAAATACCCCAATGCCGACATTCGTTTCCTCAATGGCAACGGTGCAACCTTCCCTGTCAACAATGGCAAAATAATCATCGAGGGCGACAGCGGCGACTACTGCTATGAGGTGTCCGGCAGCACGTTGACCGACCGCAGCAGCACTTGGTCCAGTAGCAAGAGCGCGTTTGTCATCAGCACCACCAAGCTTGGTAAATATATCGTCTCCGACACCAAGCTTTCGGCCAAGGGGTCTACCGACACGACGACGAGCAGCTCCAGCAGCGCTTCTTCGCAGGCCAGCGAGTATATCGGCTCCACGCCGCTGCCCAGCAGCAATCAGGTTATTACCAACCCGCAGACTGGCGCCTGTGCCTAAAGCTTTTGCGGCCTTTTGAGGGGGTGTTGCGAAATGTGCTTCATTTTGCCGCATCCCCTTTTGACAATCTTGCATCGGGAGGATTTACGACATGAAGAAGCTGTTTGCAGTGCTGCTGGCGCTTGGTCTTGTATCGGCGCTGAGTCTCTGCGCGTTTGCAGCCTCGCGCGGCGCTGCTTATATCGAAGACAATGGCTACTACGACGAAAAAGTGAGCAATGCAACCCCTGGCGGCACTGTTTATATCGCGCTGGCAGAAGCGACGAACGCGGATACCAACTACAAAATATCCAGCTCCATGATTCCGACTTCGGCCAAAATCACCTCAGCCAAGACCACTGGCAGTGTCGATGACAAAGATTATAAGCTGATTAAAACCGGCAGTCTGGACATTGAAAAGCTGGATGTTGAGGATGGCAGCGCGTGGTATTTTGCCGTGCTCAAGGTTCAGGATATCGATATTAACGACTATCCAGAGGACGGTTATTTGGTCTCAGGCACCATTAAGGTGACCCGCAAGAGCGGCAGTACCTTTACGTTGGATCTTAACGATGCACTGGAAGATATCCGCTTTGCAGAGGCTGAGAATGAGGACGAGCTCTCAAAGGTGGCGCAGATTTATTCCATTAAAAGTAGCACAGAGTTTGAACTTGAGTTCCCGAATGGAAAAGGGCGTTTTTCCGGCAAGACAAAGGGCGCGATTGAGGTGCTGGCCGCGATGAACCACACCAAAATCTCGGCTATCACCAAGCTTAATAAAAACGCTGAGATGACCTTTTATATCGGCAATGAGGCCAAGTTCTCTAATATTAAAACCCCGAAGCTGATTATTGAGGCCGACAACGGCAGCTATCTCTATCAGATTGGTAACAACAACAAGCTGACCAATAAATCCAGCACCTATGACGAGGATGAGGACGCCTTTGTTATTGAAACCAATGTTCTGGGCAAATATGTTGTCTCTGATGAAAAGCTGTCTACTGCCAGCACGTCGAGCAGCAGCGAAGAGGATGAAGACAGCGACGATACATACACCTATACCGAGGATAATGACGACGCGGATGATGATGCTAGCGCGACTTATGTGCCTGTTCCGCTGATTAACCCGGCGACAGGCGCGGCGGTTTAGGCCGGGAATAGTCCGGCTGTTCAGCCATGCGTGTAGCACGATTCTAACTGCGGTATGCTAATATCAGATGGGTTTAAAATGCCGCAGGAGCGTTTAACGTCCTGCGGCATTTTTGTTGTACCCGTGCTATGACAGCGCGGCTTTTGCATCGTTTTGACTTTGTGGGAGCCGTGGATGCGCTGCTCAGTTAGTTCTATATAATGGATGCCTTCGCCGCCGAGCGCACCCGCGCGGTCTGTGCTTTTAATTGCTATCCTAGGAATGACTAAGGCGATTTGGCTTCTTGGCTCAGGTGCGTTGTTAATCAGCCCGATGTCGGACGGTTGACGCACTTTGCAACAGCAGGCGTCTACGCGGCGTGTTTGATCCGATTTTGACAGCATGATGATATTGACGGAGGAATTTGACATGAAAAAACTTGCAGCGTGGCTACTGACGGCGGCGCTTATTCTGGTTGGCTGTGCCAACATTGCACCAACATCGGGCGGCTCTGGGCCCTCAAGTGAAAGCGCGTCGGCAGTGGGTGTGGCACAGGCGGCATCGTCGGCAGATTATGATTCGTCGTCGCAGCCTGAACGTGCATCGGCGTTGCCGCTGGCTGAAACCGAATCGAAAGCGCCGCAAAGCGCTGCGGCGGCGGTCAGCACGCAACCGGTGCAAACTCAACCGCTGACCTGGTGGCAGGCGGGGCTGGCTGAGGAAAAGGTACACATTATTAATTCCGACGACTACTTTGAATTGCCTCATGACAAAACACGCACCTATTTTTATTTTTACGACGACGCTCAAAAGGCCAGTT
This sequence comes from Clostridia bacterium, assembly GCA_035560675.1. Taxonomy (GTDB): domain Bacteria; phylum Bacillota; class Clostridia; order Oscillospirales; family Ruminococcaceae; genus Yanshouia. Next base: position 2,827 of record DATMYZ010000138.1, on the reverse strand, counting down.
ACGATGCGAATGGTTGTTTTTCGAAACTGGGCGAGGACGTTAAAGGCCGCGACTATGACCTGGCATTGCTTCTTGATTCCGCGAGGGAGAGCAACAACATTGGCGAACGAATTTTGCCAGACAATTATTTTGAGCTGGTGGTGCTTGACGATACCAAGTATACCGGTGCGTTTTTTGAAAAAGGGATCAAGCTGACCCGGTCCCTGCCGGGAGAGGGCCAGGGCAACAGCGTGCTGCTGTCTCTAGATGAGACGGATTATGCGACGTTAAAAGCCAATATGGCTGAAAGGACGGGCGACGACAATTACCGAAGCGTTGCATGGCTGTCTATGATGCGGCGCAGCAGAATGGTATCTGCCACCATCACAAGCAGCGACGGCAAGGCGGTGAACACGCTCGACTTTACCACAACGTTGACTGATGACGATTATTTTAACGCGTATTTCTATGACGAGGTAAACCCCATTGTATCTTCCGGCGGTCAGGGGGTGGCAGAAAAGTCGCTGCCAGGCGCGGCGAAGGTGGAGATCATCTTCAACAACGGTCTGGAGTTTCAGGTTTATTATACGTCGGAATATCTGTTGATAACCGCCAGCGACGTTCAGGGCTCACTGCTCTACAAGCTGAAATCGGAATATACTTTAAATACCATCACAGACTTTGCCTACAAGGTGGCCAATCCCACAACCGGCAAGCCGGTGATCTATCTTTATCCTACCCAGAAGACCGACTGCACCGTTAAGGTGGGGTACCCGCAGTTTACCTATACCTTTCCTCAGTATGACAACGGCTGGCGCGTCACGGCCTACCCCGACGGCAGGCTTGTGAATAAAGCGGACGGCACCGAGCATTATTACCTCTTCTGGGAGGGCCGCGAGCGCGTGAACTGGGATTTTTCTTCCGGATTTGTGGTCAAGGGTGCAGATACCGAGGCATTCCTGCGCGAAAAGCTGGCGTTTCTTGGACTGACTCCGCGGGAATATAACGATTTTATCACCTACTGGGTGCCGCAGATGAAATATGCGCCGTATCATCTCATCACGTTTGCGGGCGATCAATACGAAGCGCTGGCACCGCTGACCGTGACGCCAAAGCCCGACAGTGTTTTGCGGGTGCATATGGTGTTCAAGACCATTGATGCGCCGGTGCAAATACCCGAACAGACGCTGACGCCGTTTGAGCGAAAGGGCTTTACTGTTGTGGAGTGGGGCGCAACTAACGCCAGCTGATACCGGTGGGCAGGCCGACACGGTCTGCACGCTTTTCTATTGCTGCGACTATATATGTTGGTGCAGAATCGGAATTTTACCACTGATAAAAACAGGATATGAAAATGCGCCTTGAGCTGGCTCTAAAGAGCCGGTTCAAAGCGCATTTCTTGTTTATTGAGACGGTTTGCCAAATTGAACATTAACTGTGTGTTAGTTCCTTAATGGCGTCAATGAGCTGATCGCGCTGGTAGCGTTGTTGTAGCATAAAGAAGACATCAGGATCGCTGTTTTGGGGAATCTCGCCCATATTGTGGTAGAAAAAGAAAATAGGATAGAGCTTTGAGTTGATGATGGTGGTTGAGCTGTTTGTAGAGATACGGGTACCAAAATACCGAATACTGAGCTCGATGCGTTCAACATCCTTTAATCGGACAATTTTGCAGACCTCAATACCGTAGCGCATGATGGCGTAATCGCGCGTGACCGAAACAGATTCCTCTAAAAAGTCGTAGCTGTAGCGGATGTGGCGGATGGCATCAGAGGGCGCGGTATCCAACATTTGCGCCGCAAAGTCCTCTTGCGTACCGCTGTCGGGCAGATGCTCCGCGATGGCCTTTTGCAGGCTCTTCATATATTTTTTAGCTGAATTCTGGCAAAAGGAACCCAGTATGATAATTAAGTTAAAAAAAACGGCCATGTAGACGCCGTATTTCATATGCGCTATTCCCAGTGCGATATCTTTTGAAAGATAATACCCCAGTAGAAAGGTGCCCAGCAGGCAGAGAGGTACCACCGCAATCATCCAGATGGCCGAGCGCTTTCTGCGTTTGCGCATTCTTTGGACGGCGGCGGCTTGCTCCTGCTCTAAAAAAGCGGCCATACAGCTGCCGGTTTGGGTTTCTATTGGCATGTTAACCCTCCTGCGGCTTACTCGTGATAGGTGGAGGAAACCTGATACAGGCTGCCGTCATCGAGCGTGATGACATGCAGGGCGTAGGCGTGGAATAACCAGGTGCTTTCTGTGCCCGTGTGCGATTTATCGTAAGAGCTGTAAGCTGAAACTTTATAGGGCTTGCCACTGATCTCAGCCATTTTGTCCGGCGTAATATCCTTGAGCTTGACGCCGTTGACCGAGATGGTATCTTCGTTTTGATAGTCGTAGGTCAGGGTGAACTCGGCGTTGCTCACAATGCATTCCGCCAGTGTCTTTTCTGAGGAGGATTCATTGGCGACTTCAAGATGCGCGTAGATGTTGGCATCCTTGACGAGGGCGATTTGCGTATAATTGGTTTTGGCCTCCGCTGGGGTGGTAAGATCATAGCCTTTTTTATAAAGAACGCTGTAGTCAGAAAGATAATATCCGGCGTCCACAAGGTCCTGAACAGTGGTTTTGCCGGGCAGAATGGTCAAACCCTCCACTTCGACGCTGTAGGGCTTTCCGGTTGCGAAGGTTGCGTGTGTGGCCACATAAAGGATTGCACCAAAACAGGCGACCATAACGATGATAACCATCACCAGTTTTTTATTGTTTCGAACAGGCTGGGGTTTTGATACTTCGGTTGTGGTTTCTAAAATCTCCATGATATTTAACTCCTTTTTTAGTTTGGGTATAGTAT
>DATMYZ010000137.1:0-10199 GCA_035560675.1 Clostridia bacterium | reverse complement strand
TTACCGAGCAGGTAGACCCTGTTGGCCCCGCCCTGTTAGAAAAAGCAGGCCACACCGTTGTGCGGATGGCGACAAGGGAACAAGCAGAGATGGCTGAAAAGATTAAGGAAGCGGACGCGGTGATTGTGCGCATTCTGGATATGCCCTCAGAAATCATCTGTAACGCCCCTAGGCTTAAAATTATCGCCAAGCATGGCGTGGGCCTTGACAATATTGATTTGAATGCGGCGAAAGAGGTCGGTGTCGCCGTCACCATTACCCCCAACGCCAACAGCCTTTCTGTTGCGGAGCACGCCGTTTCTCTTATACTGGCACTTTCCAAAAATATTCCTCATGTGCCCAATCAATATAGGACAATCGGTTTCGCCGCCAAGAACTGTGCGCCCGGCGTTGAGGTATCCGGCAAGACGTTAGGCATTATCGGCTGCGGGCAAATCGGTAGCCGTGTTGCTAAAATTGCGGTTGGCGGCTTTGGTATGAAGGTACTGGTATTCGACCCCTATATAAAGGAGGTACCGGTGGGCTGCGAGTTTGTTTCTGAGCGTGACCGAATCTTTAAAGAATCTGACTTTATAACGCTGCATTGTGTACTTTGCCAGGAGACCTTTCACGGCGTCGGGCAGCGGGAGTTCGACATGATGAAGCCGGACGTCATTTTTATCAATTGTGGGCGCGGGCCGCTGGTGGACGAAGCTGCGTTGATTCAGGCGTTAAAAGAGGGCAAAATTCGCGGGGCTGGTCTGGATGTGACCGAGAAAGAACCCTGCGACTCCGAGAGCCCCCTGTTTTCAATGCCCAATGTCATTCTGACTCCCCACTATGCCCCGACCACAGTGGAAGCTTCTGCCCGCGTTTCTTTAATTGCCGCAGAAAATGTCATCGCTTTTCTTGGCAATGGCACTGTAGTAGGACGAATCGTTTAACATAATTGAATTCAGAAGGAGCGTTAACAATGAGACTTGCAACCATTAAGCAGAACAACGCAGAAATTGCCGGCATTGTCACCGCCGCCGGTATATTCCCTCTTGCCGCACTGAACGCCGCCAAGGGTACCGCATGGAAAACAGACATGTATGATCTGATCTGCGCAGAACAGATTCCCGGCCTCACGGCATGGTATAATGCGGGCGGCAAGGCAGAGCTTGAAATCCTTCCCGGAACCGTTCCGTTTGACAAGGTCGTCTATGGCCCGCTTTATCGCAATCCTCCCCGCATCTTCGGTATCGGCCTCAACTATGTCGATCACGCCGGAGATCTTGGCGAGAACGCGCCGGTCGGTTTTCCCGGCAGCTTCTATAAGCCTGCTTCCTCCATTACCGGTCCGGGCAGCGACATCAAAATACCGGCGCTTCCCGAAGCTCAGAAATCGACGGCGGAGGCCGAGCTGGGTATTATCATGGGCAAGGCGTGTAAATTTATAGAAGAAAATGACTGGATGGACTACATTGTCGGTTATACCACTATCCTTGATATGACCGAAGAGTCGATTTTGCGCCTGAACCCCCGCTTTTTGACGCTGGTCAAGGGTTTTGACACCTTCTTCAGCTTTGGTCCCCAGCTTGTGACCCCCGACGAGGTTCAGGATGTGCTGGCGCTTGAGGTACAGTCGGTCCATAACGGCGTAATTCACGCCAAAAATACTGTTGGTAATATGACGCATAAGCCCGCCCGACTGGTCAGCCTAGTTTCGTATATGCAGGGCTGGCTGCCTGGCGATATTCTCTCCACTGGTACGCCCCGTGCTTTTCACATTCAGGACGGCGATGTGGCCGAGTGCCGCATTTATGGCCCGAATAACTTTGTCATGGAGCCGTTGGTAAACCCTGTTGTCGATCTGAAGCTTCACGCTGAAAAGCGGTAATTGTCAAAACATATTAGGAGGTCAATGTGATGAAAACTGTGTTTACCCTTACTTCTGCCGAATCAAGACGACTGATTTCAAAAGCGGTTGTTCAGATGCCAGAGTTCAAAAAGGCTTGGGAATCGGCCTATGTTTTGCTGGCCGGTGGCACAACCAACGCCTTTATTGCACAGGAACTGCTCGGCCGCGACGGCATCGAGCCCGCCCTGTGTACGGTGGGCCTGAGCACCGACGGTTTGCTGTGTGTCACCCATCCTGCCAGTCGCAAGAGCTTTCCAAATGTCTTTTTCAAGGGTGAAGCCGTCGAAAAGACGCTGGTTGAGGCACTTAATGACTTTCATGCCGAAACCATTGTAGTCAAGGGCGCAAACGCTGTCGATATACAGGGTAATGTTGGTGTTGTCACAGCCGGATTTGACGGCGGTACCATTCCGCGTATTATTGGCCCTGTCACCTCAAACGGGCTGAAGTATATTACCCCTGTTGGCCTTGAGAAGCTAGTTCCTTCTGTTCCGGATGCGTGTCGCGCCGTTGGCGCACGCAACATTGACATCTCGATGGGTGCCGACTTTGGTATGTACTGCCTGGCGAACACCATTGTGGTGACCGAACTGGAAGCGATAAAGATGATGTTCGGACTTTCAGGCGTACTGGTTTGTTGCGGTGGCGTTGGCGGCAATGAGGGTGCCGTAACACTTGCTGTCGAAGGCGAAGAAACACAAGTCAAGGCGCTTGTGGAGTACCTTGAGCATGAAGTTAAGGGGGAACCCCCTGTCAAGGGGAACAAAGGCATCTGTTCAGACTGCCGCTATAAGCGTTGTCGTTACAACGGGCTTAAAGAGGAAGAACTGCCCGACTGGATGAAGAAAAAGGCATAACCGGCAAGTCTTTGCAACACGGTCAAAGTTGCTTCAAATAGGGGGCGAAAAACTGCCTTTTGACGGAAATGCCGGGCGCTAAAAATAGGGCGCGAGTGTGATCACCCCAATAAGTCGGATACACCCTGTGGTGGTCGGCCTCCATATCTGACAAATCGAAAAAGAAGCTGTCACGCAAATTTTGTCGCGTGACAGCTTCTTTTTGAACCATTCTGATATGTCGCGGTTGCATCTTCAGCAGCCTTTAACCGAGATTACACGGCATGTATAACCTGACTTACTGTAGGGGCGTCAGGCAAAACGCTACAGCATCTCCTTGACCCAATCGGGTGTAAGATCCGGCAGAGGCAGACCAGCTTTGCGGCAGCGCGTATATTCGGCTATCGCCTCGCGGCGTTGCTGCTCGTAGGCATCTTTCTTTCCGGCCAGCGCCAGTACCTCTTCAATGCGGTCGCGGGGAACTACCGTCACGCCGTCGCAGTCGCCCACGACCAGATCGCCCGGGTTGACTTTAACCCCACCGCAGTGCACCGGTTCGTTGATTTTGCCCGGCCCTTTCTTAGAGGGGCCGCGCTGCATGAACCCGCGCGAGAAAATGTTGAGCCCCATATCCGTCAGGCCAATTCGGTCCCGAATGCAGCCGTCTACCACGATGCCCTCAAGGCCAATAGCCTTAGCGGCGGCACCCATCAGATCACCCATGTATGCACGATCATAGCAGCCTTTGCCGTCAACCACCATGACATAGCCGGGCTGGCTTTGGTAAATAGCGACGTGTATCGGAAAATTGTCGCCATCCTGTGTTTCGACCGTGCAGGCTGTCCCGGCCATTTTGACGCCCGGCACAATCGGCATAATGTCATAATCCATGCAGCCGTCGCGGTCTATGCCCAGGCCCTTCATTCCGTCGCAAAGCTGGGCTGTACCAAACATGGCTGCAAGCGCAACAAGTTTGCTGTCAATCAGTTCGGGCAGCGGTTTATAATGACTCACTTTGAGGTGTACCCCTTTCACTAAAAGAAAAGATTCTTATATTGTACAATCGTATCTACAACGTGTGAAACGTGCGTTATAACCATCTTTTCTGCTACGACGGCGTCGTGATTGCGCAAAGCGTTCAAAATGGCCTCGTGTTCTTCCAGCGAGTGATCAGCTCTGCCGGGAACCAGCATGGTCTTGATCTGAAAACGCTTTAACTGAGTTTTAATGTTTTGAATGATATCTGTTATGATCGGTTTCTGCGACGCCTTGTATATAATGTTGTGGAATTGACGATTACATTCGCTGTAGGTATCAAAATCCTTTTCGGCGCTCAGAGACTTCATCTTTTCAAGCAGCGCAGCCATTTCATCAAGGTCGCTATCGGTGATGTTTTTGGCAGCGTGCTGTACCACGATTTTTTCGAGCGCGATACGAATTTCGTAATACTCGGCTACCTCTCCTAAATCCAGCGAACGGATGGTTGCTCCCTTATTGTCTTCAATCGTGATCAGCCCCTCGCGGGAAAGCAGCATCAGTGCTTTTTTCACGGTATTGCGGCTTACACCGATGTCTTCAACAAGCTGCGCCTCCACTAGACGCTGTGCAGGGCGGAAAGTGCCGTCCTGAATTTTGGCTTTGATATACGCGTATGCAATTTCGTTGGCACGAACCATATTAATCACCTCTACAAGTGGTTTCTGTTATTAAATACCATCTACATTTTAGCATGATAAGGCTTTGGTGTATATAAACGAAAACTAAATATTCGCCTGTTTAACTTTGCGCTTTGCGCGGATATAGGGCGTGAGGAAAGAAACAACGCTGACAATAATCACAACGAGCGCTATCGGTCGAGTAAAAAAGCCGGTCCAGTTTCCGCCAGAAACGATCATCTGCTTTCTTAACCCGTTTTCGGCGATTGCACCGAGCACGATGCCCAGAATAAACGAAGAAGTCGAATAATGATATTTGTCAAACAAAAAGCCGAGAAAGCTGAAGCCGAACATAATCATGACATCGTAAATGCTGTTTCTAAGCGAATAAGAGCCCAGCAGGCCCAATGTCATGATAATCGTGGCCAAAAACGGATAGGGCAGCGTCACGATGCGCGAAAACTGCCGAGCGACAAAGATGCCAAGAACAAACAGCAGCAGAGAAGAAACGATGATGCCGAACAGGATGCTATAAAGCATATCGGGCTGATTTCTCAACAACAGCGGGCCCGGAATCATGCCGTGCATGGTAAACGCCGCGAGCAGAATGGCAGCAACAGTGCCGCCGGGGATGCCTAGTACCAGCGTTGGCACCAGTGAGCCGCCCACCGCGGCATTGTTTGCGGCCTCGGAGGCGATAACGCCTTCGTCGGCACCCTTGCCGAACTTTTCGGGGGTTTTGCTGGAGCGAACAGCTTCGCTGTAGCTGATCAGAGCCGCGATGGAGCCGCCCGCCGCAGGAATAATGCCCACAATGGTACCTATAATAGACGACTTGAGATAGGTTTTCCAGTACTGAATAACGTTTTTGATGCCAATAATTTCGGTTTTAACCTTGCCGCCGGATGTTGTATTAGCCTGCGTTTTTTTGTTCATTAAAATATTTCGGTAAACTTCTGCAAGTGCATAAGCGCCAATCATCACTGGAATGTAGTCGATGCCGTTCATCAAAAACTGCTGGTTAACGGTATACCGCTGTGCGCCAGAAATGGCGTCCAGTCCTACGGTGGAAATCAGTAATCCCAGACAGGCTGAAAGCAGCGCCTTAACGGGCTGATCTGAACCGATGCTGGCGATGCAGCTTAGGCCAAGCAGCGACAGCGCGAAAAATTCTGCGCTTTGGAATTTCAAAGCCCACTGGGCAAGCAGTGGTGCACAGGATACCATCACTAGACCCGAGAAGATACCGCCGACCGAGGAGGCCGTAATCGAAAGGCCTATGGCGCGTGGCGCGTCGCCCCGCACGGCCATTGGATAACCGTCAAATACGGTGGCAACCGCGCTGGGCGTGCCAGGTGTTTTGAGTAAAATGGCGGAGATAGAGCCGCCGCACATGGCACCGACATATACAGCCACCAGCACAACCACGCTCTGAATCGCTTCCATACCGTAGGTAAAAGGCAGCATCAGAATAACCGCCATAGAGGCGCTTAGACCGGGAAGCGCGCCTGCGGTAAGGCCCCAAGTGGTGCCCAGTATGACAAGCAGTAGCGTTATGGGAGAAAAGACATTCCTTAAACCTTCTAAAACCATCATGTTCTCCTCCTCAATACAGGTAATAGCTGAAGGCTTTAATAATACCAATGCCGCGAGGCAGTGCAATAAAGAAAATGCGGCCAAATATAACGATCAGCATGGCGGTGAACAGCAGCGAAAAAACAGCTGTTTTTCCATACGATTTATACCCAAGCGCCGTGATGCTTCCGGCTGTGAACGCCAATGTGACAATGGCGAAGCCCAGCGACTTGATGGTCAGAATATACCCTAACAGCAGCAGAACGATCACACCGACGCGTTTATAATCTGAAATAGATACGCCGGATGGTTCTTTGGCCGCTTTTGGCGCACGCAGAGTTTGCAGGGTGCTAAAGGCTAACAATACCAGCCCGATTGCAGCAAAAATCATTGGGAAGCCGCCCGCGCCAAGATGGTCGGCAGCTACCGAGGCAGTGGATATCGTGGCGCCACATACTAAAAACATCAGCAACACACAGCCGATAAACAGGTTGAAAAGCAGTTCCATTCATTTCACTCCCATGATGACGGCATGGCGAGAGCACCCTTTAGACAAAGCATCTGCCGGGTGCTTACGCCCTTGGCCGCGATTTGTTCGTTACTTGCTGAAGACCTTTTTAAAGCCCGAAAGCTGCTCTTGCCAGAGCTGGCCGTAAGTTTCGGCGTCCATATATCCAGGAATGAGGTCGGATCTGTCGTTAGCGGCCATCTGACGATACTCTGTGGAGTCATAGACCTTTTGAAGAATTTCTTCGAGGTAGTCTACAATTTCCTGAGGGGTGCCCTTCTTAACGGCGAAGCCTCTCCAGGAGCCCTGCGTGAAGTTAATACCCTTTTCAACAGAACAGGGAACGTCCTTCATTTCTTCAACCTCGGTCAGACGGCGGTCGTACAACGTGACAATTGGCACAACTTCGTCGGTTTGCAGCATTTGCAAAAAAGAGATGAGCTTGTCTTGATAGATGTCGATTTCGCCGCCAAGCAGCGCAGATTTTGTCTCGGCTGCGGAATTATACGGCACATAAACAAGCTGAATTCCGGCTGCCTCTGCAAAGCCCCTTACGATGTAATCATCAAGACCGCCGGGCGAGGTACCGCCCACCTTGACGGTGTTGGGATGTTCCTTGGCATATGCGATCATGCTGTCAAGGTCGGTGAAGTTCGTGTTTTTCTTGTTGATGGCAAAGGACTGAATATCCACCTGAAAATTGCCAATCGGCACAAAACACTCTGTAAAGTTTATTGGTGCGGTGCCCTGCGCTTCGATAATGGGCAGTGAAGGTGTGATTTCAAGAATGGTATAGCCGTCGGCTTCTTGCTCGTTGGCGTAAACCATGCCGTTAGTACTGCCGCCGCCGGCTTTGTTTACAACGTTAATGGGTTTGTCGATATAGTTGCCCATCAGTTGTGCGACGGTTCTGGCCATCATGTCCGCGGAGCCGCCTGCACCAAAGGGGACGACCATTTCAATGGCGCGCTTGGGGTAATCAATCTTGGGTGCCGTTTCGGAAGAAGTAGATGCGGACTGCGATGAGCCGGCCGTGGAGGACGCAGAAGGCTTAGAGGAGCTTCCACAAGCTGCAAGGCCGAAAACCATCATTGCTGATAATAAGATTGCCATTATCTTTTTGTTCATCTTACTTTTCTCCTTTTGCTTTCAGTTCTGTTGCTGCTCTCAGTACATCGTGGTAGTCTGCCGGGGGAATAGCGTTAAAGTACTCTTTAAAGCCCAAATCGCAGAACCATTGCAACCGTTTTATCGTCCCCACGGTTGCAAAGGCCGGCAGTTCCAGCGCCTCCAGAGTCGCTTTTACGTCTTGCATTTCGCTTACGCGGCGCTGTGCCGCAACGGCGGTGCGGTTTATCAGCAGGTTTGTCAGTTGCTCGGGCGTTTTTTCGGTAAGCGTTTTGGTAATAGAATCCATGACTTCATCGCATACGCCGGCCTGATGGGAGGCTAGCAGTGTTTCGGTGAGCAATGCGGTCATGCCCTTCATGAAGATACTGCGAAACATCTTCATGGACGAGGCGCTGCCTGCTTGGTCGTTAATGTATGTAATATTCATTTGCAGTGGATTGAGCAGCGACGCGAACGCCTTTGCACCGCTTCCGCTCACGGCAATTGGGACCCGGTGCTTGTGCGGTGGGACAATTTCCATAACGGCACTGTCTGCAAAGCGTGCGCCGGTGGCGTCGACGGCCTGTGCAATTTCGTGCTTGACCATCGGCGAAGCAGAATTCATGTCGGAATATATTTTCCCGGGCTTTAAAAAGACTGCCGCCTCTTTGGCAATAGAAAGCGCGTATTTTGCGCTGGTCGCACAGAGAATAACGTTGCTTTTATCTATGAGCTGCTCAAGCGTTTCGATTAAAGTGACGTTGGTCTGCTTTGCACGGCTGTGTATTAACTCTCCTGCGGCCTCGCTGTTTGCCATGACGTCATAGGCATATATAACCGGTGCCGATACCGCTGCAAGCCCGCTGCAAATGCAAAATGCCGCTTCACCAAAACCAATAAATCCGAGAACAGGTTTTTCCATAATAGCCACCTCCGGTCTTCCCCTATAAAAAGGGAATTACATGATTGTCGCACAATATTGTCTAAATTTCAATTGCTATACAAGCCATTCGCCGACATAAGGGAATCTTCTGTTAAAAGCTTCGGCAAATTTATAGCTCTTGTTGCCGGAGAGGCGTCTGGCATGGTTGCCGCGCACAAACGCGCGCACGGTGTAATATTCGATCAGATGTCCCTGCGCTTTATAGCAGTTCATCGCAGCTTTTTTAGCTTCCATCGTTTCGGTGATATCTATGATCACCTCTGGCTTAAAATCGCAGATTTCGGGCTGATGCGGCTCAAAGCCGAAAATGCGGGTCTGCTTAGAGGTTTTAGTGTCGCCCAGCTGAACACCATTTGATATAGCCAGTACGCTCGCCTTAAAAACAAACTGGTTGACCGCGTCGTGATCGGGGTTTAGCAGATCTTTTTCACCATGGGTGATAATATGGTGGGGTGCAAATTCACGAATGAGCGTTGCGAGCCGGTCAATCTTATCCTTGTCGTCGAGCGTCATGTAATAATCGTCATAGTCCCAGAACTCAATGTCGGTCACGCCGAGGCAGTTTGCGGCAGCGGTGGCTTCGCCGCGGCGGATGATCTTGACATTTTCGGCGGTCTGGCCGGGCTGCTCCCACAGATCGTTCGATTCGCCTCTGACCCCCAGGCTGAGTACGACAATTTTAACTTTCGCGCCGTGCGCAATGTATTTGGCGATAGTGCCCCCCGCGCGCCAAACAAAGTCGGCAGCATGCCCGCTTACGACGAGGACATTCTGATTTGCATCAAACATTTCTATTCTCCTATCCATTGATGAGATATTCCGGATTATGGCATATCATAGCTCTGACTTCTTCCACGCTAAAGCCGTGATTGAGCAGTTGGTCTGCAAAGCCCGCGATGCCCTCATCCGGATAAACATAGGCTGGCTGGCCAAGATCGGTTGAAATAAGGCAGTGCTCGACACCCACATAGCGAATTTCTTCAAACGCGCGTTCCCATGTGATTTTGCCGGTGTCGGGTGTGGTGAAGCAGTGCTCCATGTAGGCACCGAGGCCGGCGAGTTCTTTTTGCTGTCCCTTGGTAAAGGTGGTGGAAGGGAAGTTTGGGTGTGTAATAATCAGCTTTTTAAAGCCTCTTTTGTGACATTCGCGTGCGACGGCAAATGCTTCTTTAACACTGATGTGCCCGGTGGCCAGTGCAATATTATGCTCTATAATAATCTCCAGAACGGCGTGCATCGCCGGAATTAGCGCATCATTTTCGTCCAAAATGTAGATGGGCGGTTGTAGTTTGCCTTTTTCGTCAAGTTCGACGCGCAACTTCGCGAAAAATGGCATTTTTGTTTTGTCGGCTGCGTGAGCAGGGTTTGCCGCTATGTGATCACTCTCATTTTTAGAATCAATGGTAGGTAGCCATACCAGCTTGGCGCCGTCTCTGACGGCCATCTCAACCGCAAAGGGGTTAATGCCGCCGACCGTGTTGTTCAGGGTGATGGTGCCCACGGCGGTAGCTTCGGGATAAAGCTCATTTACCAAAGCTGCACGGCCAGTTGTGGATGAAATATGCGATTTGATAGCATAGCCCCTCATTTTGTTGGCTACCAGACGCTGCATCATTTCGTGGTCGGTTAATTTTCGTTTTATGACGTCGGGGCCGCTGTGTACATGCAGGTCCCATGCGCCCTCCAGAAT
>DATMYZ010000136.1:0-8024 GCA_035560675.1 Clostridia bacterium | reverse complement strand
TCTTTTTACAACGTTAGATGCAAAAACCATTTGATTGCTATACCCGTCGCTCCTGAAGGGGCGGCTTTTCTTTACCAAAATCTTAAGCAATTTCGGATTTGGAGGATCTAGAGAAGCTTCCCCGTCCCAAATGATGATCACTCACTCGCCCTTGTGAATACATTGTATTGGGGCGCAGGCCAGCACGGCGGGATTAAAAGCTGTGCGAAAGGCGGCCATGCGCCGACCTCACGATGTTTTAGAGGGAAGGCAGGTTTAAACCAATCATCATGTTTAAGGATAAAACACTTCTCATTACAGGCGGAACAGGTTCATTTGGCAATGCGATGCTCAAACGCTTAATCAATACCGATATTGGGCAAATTCGTATATTCTCCCGCGATGAAAAAAAGCAGGATGATATGCGGGCGGCGTTTAAAAGCCCAAAGCTGAAAACTTTTATTGGAGACGTGCGAGACCCGGCAAGCATTCGGGCCGCAGTGTCCGGCGTGGATTATATCTTTCACGCTGCGGCGCTCAAGCAGGTGCCGAGCTGTGAATTTTTCCCGCTCGAAGCCGTTAAAACCAACGTCCTGGGTTCAGAAAACGTACTGACTGCGGCTATCGAAGCCAATGTCAAAAAGATCGTGTGCCTTTCGACGGATAAGGCTGTTTATCCTGTCAATGCGATGGGCATTTCAAAGGCGCTGATGGAAAAGACTTTCATTGCCAAATCACGCATGATCGATGAGGGCAATACCCTGATCTGTGGTACCCGCTACGGAAATGTCATGGCCTCTCGCGGCTCCGTCATTCCGCTGTTTATTGAACAGATCAAAAACGGGTTGCCACTCACGCTGACAGATCCTTCAATGACCCGTTTTCTAATGAACCTCGACGATGCAATCGATCTGGTGCTGTTCGCGTTCGAGCATGCAAGCTCCGGTGACCTGATGATCAAAAAATCACCCGCCTGCAATATGGGGGAATTGGCACAGGCGCTCAAAACACTTTTTGGCGTAGATAATCCGGTCGAAATCATCGGCGTTCGGCTCGGTGAGAAAATGTACGAAACGCTCCTTACTCGGGAAGAAAGCGCGTCCGCCGTTGACATGGGGGACTTTTTCCGCGTCCCGGCAGATTCTAGCGATTTAAACTACGCCAAGTACTTTAGCGATGGCAACCGAAAAATTGACGCATTGCAGGAATATAACTCGAACAATACCCATAGGCTCACCCAAGAAGAGCTGAGAGAAACGCTCCTGGGTTGCAGTTATGTGGCAGATGAGCTGAGGAGGTGGAAGCGCGCATGAAACTTCTGATCACCGGGTCTGACGGCTTTATTGGCAAAAATCTATGTGCCCATTTAAGAACCAGGGGCTACACAGAGCTGCTTGAATACAGAAGAGATTTAGGCGCAGTTGAACTTGACCGATATGCCGCCGAATGTGACTTTGTATTCCATTTGGCGGGTGTGAACCGCCCGGATAGCCCGGCAGACTTCGAGGAGAACCACACGTTCACCGCGACGCTTCTAAAAGCGCTGGGAGAGCATGAAAACAAGGCGCCGGTATTGTTCGCCTCCTCGGCGCAGGCGGCACTTGAGAACCCCTACGGTCTGAGTAAGCGGCGGGCCGAGGCGCTTTTGCGCGATTACACAGCCCGCACAGGGGCAAAGGTCTTCATCTATCGGCTGCCGGGCGTTTTCGGAAAATGGTGTCGGCCGAACTACAACAGCGTCGTCGCTACTTTCTGCGACGCCGCGGTAAACGACCGTCCCCTGCACATTGATAATCCCGAAGCCACGGTAGCCCTCGCTTACATTGACGACGTGGCAGGTGCGCTAATCGGCGCGCTTGAGCATGAACCAGCTCCGCGAGGAGATTTCTGCGAAATGGCGCCTATCTACCACACAACAGTTGGCGCACTGGCAACTTTGATTACCTCTTTTGGCGAGAGCCGGACCAAGCTAATTGTCCCCGACATGGGCGACGCGCTGACTACAAAGCTGTACAGCACCTACGTGAGCTATCTGCCTGAGGACAGTTTCAGCTACCCGCTGACCGTGCACGCCGATGCGCGCGGTCTGTTCGCTGAATTTCTCAAGTCGGAAAACGCCGGACAGGTGTCAGTCAACGTGTCAAAACCCGGTTTCATTAAAGGGAGCCACTGGCACCATACAAAAATCGAGAAAATTCTCATTGTAAGCGGCACGGGCCGTATCCGTTTCCAGCGGCTGGGCGGTGGCAGGGTCACTGAATACCCTGTGGTTGGCGAAAAGCCGCAGGTCATCGAGATACCACCCGGTTATGTCCACACTGTCGAAAACACGGGTACAGACGACCTGGTGATGGTAATATGGTCCAGCCAGCGCTTTGACCCGCAGCGACCGGACACCTATCCGGCAATAATCACATCGTAAACGGCGCGCGCCGGGAAAGGTTATGACGTTTATGAGAAAACTCAAACTGATGACAATTGTCGGAACAAGGCCTGAAATTATCCGATTGTCAGCCTGTCTCGATGCGTTTGACCGCTATTTTGATCATACGCTGGTCCACACCGGCCAAAACTGGGACTATACCCTGAATGAAATTTTTTTCGACGAGCTGTCGTTAAAGCCGCCCGCCTATTATTTGAGCTGCGCAGGCAAGACGCTTGGCGACACACTTGGCGGCATCCTGTCGTCCTCCTACCGCGTGCTTGAAGAAGAACGTCCTGACGCGCTGTTGATTCTTGGGGATACCAACTCTGCCCTATCGGCCATACCAGCCAAACGCCTGAAAATTCCGATCTTTCACATGGAAGCGGGTAACCGGTGCTTCGATTTCAACGTTCCTGAGGAAGTTAACCGCCGAATTGTTGACCACATCGCCGACATCAACCTGCCGTACACCGAACACGCGCGACGTTACCTTCTGTCGGAGGGATTTTGTAAAGAACACATCTTCGTGACCGGATCTCCCATGCCAGAAGTGCTCCACCGGCAGGCAGCCAAAATTGCGGCAAGCAGCGCACTCGAACGGCTTGGTCTTAACGTGGGCGGCTACTTCCTTGTCTCAGCCCACAGGGAAGAAAACGTCGACGATGAGGCACATTTTTTGTCTCTGATGAACGCCATCAACACTGTGGCGGTGCAATACGGGTTGCCGGTGGTTTATTCCGTCCATCCCAGAACCCAAAAACGCATTGCGGAGCGCGGCTTCGTCTTTCATCCTCTGGTGCGGCGTATGGAACCATTTGGCTTTATCGACTACTGCCGCCTTCAAACCAACGCATACTGCGTTCTTTCTGACAGCGGCACTCTGTCGGAGGAAAGCGCCATCCTAGGTTTCGCCGCTGTGCTGCTGAGAACCTCGACCGAACGTCCCGAGGCTCTAGACAAGGGAACGATTGTAATCGGCGGTATATCGGAGGGAACGCTTCTACAGGCTGTCGAGCTGGCGGTGGCCATGCACGAGGAAGGTGCGACGTCTCCACCCGTACCTGACTACGCCGACACCAATGTGTCTGCCAAGGTGGTAAAGCTTATCCAGAGCTATACGGGCATTATCAACCGGGTGACATGGGGAAAACCGTCACCCGGCGCAGCTACCCCAAAATAAGGAGGCCCGACATGAGGCTGATTCACACATTACTTTTTTTATGTAGAGAAAACAAGCGTCTTGAGGATTTTAGCATGATTGAGACCTGTCTGAAATCGCTTGAAAAAAGCACGTACAAGACGGTCGTGGTCTACAATCAAGGCTGCTTGTCCAACGACGAGCTGCAAACGTATCTCAAGGGCTTTGCGCTGGATTTCTACGTTCTTGGCGACGGCACGAATACCGGGACGACGATTGGCAGGCAGGCGTGCTTTCGTTATATCTGGGAAAACTTCCCCGGCACGGACTATATCAGCGAAATTCACCCCGACATGATCTTTTCTCCTCACTGGGAGGACGCATTGGTTACCTATCTGGAATCCCATGACGAGCCGATGATCAGCTGCGCAATTGTAGACCACGCTGGCAATATGCCTTTTATAAATAAAATGGCCACACTTCCAGCGTCGCTGGATGAATATGCCGATTTTCTGGAGGTACTACGGGAGGATACTGTCCACCAAGGATTTACGGTACCTTGTATCCATGTATCAAAAGTATTGCAGCAAACTGGTGGTTACGACCCGGCTTTTCTGACGGGTAAACAATGCTTCGAAGATGATAGTATGCTGCTTGGCTATTATTACTACTACGGCACACGCGCAGATTGGCATCCAAAGGTCTACTGCGGTTCAGTGGTCTACCACGCTGTCGCCGGGCAACGGATGGGCCTCGGCGGCAACGTTATGGTCAATTTCAACGGGCTAGTGCGGCAATATGGGGCTGTAGGATTAAAGAACCTGAGTGATCTGCATACAAGTTCATGGCATAAGCGCTTTTTCAAACAGCAGTATGATATCTTTGCCAAGCATTAGCCTTTGGCCCAGTCTTCTATTTTTTAAATCTGAGAATATCAATAAAAACACAAAAATGGCGAAGGAAACTAATTAAAAAACCTCATTTGCACGATAAAGCTGCACTGGGTTCATCTAAAGAAAACAGCCAGCGGGCGCATGCGGTGTGGCACAATCATATGATAGGGTGGCAAGGTCGGTATTCTCCAGCCGCCCTTTGCTTCTAACTTCACAGGAAAGTGCATATTGCTTTGCTCCGTTCCTTGTTCGGGCGTACCAGAGCGTATTGCATTTGCCTTTCAGGCATTTTTCTGGAGAATTTGTTGATATGATGCCTCAGAGATATCGATAGGAGGTTTCAATGTGAGTAATATCGCGTTACAAGTTGAACGCACCACAGCAGGTTTGGTCGAATCTTCAAGTAACGTCATTTTTGATACGGTTGTTTTTTCTGCGGGAAATATCAGTTATGACAATGCCACCGGCGAGATCACGTTTAACGAGGCCGGACGGTATGCCATCAACTGGTGGGTGGCTACCCAAGCTTCGACGACGAATGGCGTCGTGTTTGCGCTGTCGTCATCGCAGGGTGACTGCCTCGGAGGAAATGCCCCAACAAATGCGACCGAGGTTGTGGGCTTTGGCATTATTGACGTTGTCTCTGCACCTGTGACGGTATCCCTGCTCAATTGGGGTGCAGGTACCGTTTACTATGCTGCATTGCTTCCACTTACAGCGACGCTTGTTATCATTGAGGACGATCTGGTAAGTGAAGGCCCAACTGGCGACACTGGCCCAACTGGCGACACCGGCCCGGCTGGCGACACCGGCCCAACTGGCGACACCGGCCCAACTGGCGACACTGGCCCCATTGGCCCGGTCGGCACTTCTGCAACGGAGACCTCTGGCTTTGCCGCAAATACTACAGGTAGTATCATTGCCGTCGTGCTTGGCGGAACATCCATTCCGCTGCCTAGCAGTCAAAATCTCTCGGCAGATATAACCCCTGACGGTTCAAATACGGTCTTCACAGTCGGTCCCGCTGGTCGCTATATGATTTCCTATCAGATTAACCTTACTGCTGGTTTACTAATCGGTTCGCGTTTAATTATCAACGGATCTTCGGCGACGGCTTCAGAAAATCAGCCGATATTGTCTAGGGAATCGTTAAGTGGAAGCGTTATCGCAACGTTGACCGCCAGTTCAACAATTGTGCTTGAGCTTTTTGGACTTTTAGGCGCAGCCACGTTGGCGTCTGGTTCCGGCGCAACGCTAACTATTGTCCGGCTCGATTGACCTTTTAGTTTAATAAACGCCAAAACATCTGGGCACTCGCGTCTTACACGGGCGCCCGGATCTCTATACGACACTGAGAAAAGGTATGGGATATGTTGACATGAATCGTTACAAGATTTGCGTATACGCCATCTGCAAAAATGAAGAACAGTTTGTCGACCGCTGGATGGATGCCGTCAGCGAGGCGGATCTGGTCGTGGTGGCCGACACCGGCTCGGAAGATACCACGGTAGAACGCTTACGTGCGCGCGGTGCCAAGGTTTACACAGAGGTGATTAGCCCCTGGCGGTTTGACACCGCACGGAACAAGGCGATGGACCATATCCCTGACGATGTGGATATCTGCGTTTCCAACGACCTTGACGAGATTTTCGAGCCGGGCTGGCGGCAAAAGCTTGAAGAAGCGTGGCAACCGCAGCATACGCGTGCGCGTTACCTCTTTACTTGGAGCTACCATCCCGATGGCTCGCCTAACAAGCAATTTGCGATGGAGAAAGTGCACCGCAGGCACGGATTCCGCTGGGTGCACCCGGTGCATGAGGTGCTCGAATACAGTGGCACCGACATCGAATCCACCGTCTGGGTCAGGGGTATGGTGCTCAACCACCATCCCGACATGTCCAAACCGAGGGCCCAGTACCTGCCGCTTCTGGAGCTGTCAGCGAGCGAAAACCCTGATGATGACCGAACGGCCTTTTGGCTGGGCAGAGAGTATATGTACCACGGGCAGTACGACGCATGCATTGCCGCGCTCAAACGCCACCTGTCGCTTCCCTCTGCAACGTGGGATGAGGAGCGCTGTGCATCCATGCGATTTATCGCCAGCAGCTACCAAGCCAAAGGCAATCTGAAAGAAGCACGCCTGTGGCTGTACAAGGCTGTTGCCGAATGTCCGCGCGTGCGGGAGCCCTATCTCCAGTTGGCAAGGCTGGGATATCTAGAAGGGGATTGGCCGCTCGTCTATCTAATGGTAGAAAAAGCGCTGGCCATCACCGTAAAATCAGGCAGCTACCTGCTGGACCCGGAATCGTGGGGTTACAGCCTTTATAATTTTGGGGCCATCAGCGCCTACCGGCTTGGACTGTACCAGAAATCCTACAGCTATGCCAAGACGGCCTTCGAACTGGCACCGGGCAACGAACAGCTTAAAAAAAATCTGGAATTGATCGCACTGAAACTGACATGAAGAATTGGGGAAGCCATTATGAACCGATACAAGGTATATGTTTATGCTATCTGCAAAAATGAAGAAAAATTTGTGGATCGGTGGATGGACTCGATGTGCGAAGCAGATGCCGTAATCGTGACTGACACCGGCTCCGACGATGCAACGGTAGAGCGCCTGAGGGAACGGGGCGTCGTAGTTCACGTTGATGTGGTCAGACCGTGGCGGTTTGATGTGGCGCGCAATGTTTCGCTGGATCATGTCCCGGAAGATGCCGACATCTGTGTCTGCACCGATCTGGACGAGACGTTCGCACCTGGCTGGCGGGAATGTCTGGAGCAGGCCTGGACGCCGGATGCGAAATCGGGCAAATACCTGTACAACTGGAGTCTGAAAAAAGACGGTTCCCCCGATGTGCAGATGTATTATTCAAAGATTCATGCGCGACAAGGCTTCCGATGGACCTGTCCTGTACACGAATATCTGAGTTATATCGGCAATGACCATAAGGTTACCGTTACCATTGACGGTATGGTGCTCAACCACTATCCGGATCCTGTCAAGTCCCGTGGCTCTTATTTGCCTTTACTGGAACTGGCTGTTGAGGAGAATCCCACAGGGGATCGCGTCACTTATTATCTCGGTCGAGAATATATGTATAAAAAAGAATGGCATAAATGCATTGAAACGCTCAAGCGGCATCTCTCCCTGCCCACTGCCGTGTGGAAAGAGGAACGCTGTGCGTCAATGCGATGGATTGCAAAGGCCTATTATGGTCTTGGCAATCTTCAGGAATCATATGCGTGGTATTTTCGGGCAATTGCCGAAATGCCCTCCATGCGCGACCCGTATGTGGAATGTGCAAAAATGGCCTACCTGATTGCAGATTGGCCGATGTCTTTTTTTATGGCTGAGGAAGCCCTGAAAATCAAAGAGAAGTCGAAAACTTATGTCAATATGGGGTATTCGTGGGATTATACACCCCATGATCTGGCAGCGATTGCCTCGTATCGACTGGGCATGTACGAGCGTTCTCTCTCACATGCGAGGGCGGCACTTGAAGCCAGCCCGAATGATGAACGCCTTAAAAGCAACATGCGGTTGATTGAGGCGAAAATAGCGAATTCTGATGCCTTACACCTAGTC
>DATMYZ010000135.1:0-5507 GCA_035560675.1 Clostridia bacterium | reverse complement strand
GCTCTACCGAATGCGCAAAAATGCCGCGAGCCTATCTAATATATGCATCTTCAGCACAATGGTCATCATAACGCTGGTCTGTACGGTTTCGTTGTTTAAAGGGCTGGGCAGCATCGCCGAATATCGCTATCCCTGCGATGTGGCCATTCGCTTTGTCAACGGGCAGTTTGCCCAGCGGGAAACGCTGCAACAAGAAATTCTGACGCAGGCACAAGCCAAGGATGTTATCGTTTCTAATCTGATGGAGTTTGAATATATGAGCATGAACCTTGCAAAACTCGACAATGCTTTTGTGCTCGCCCAAGATGCGGACGAATATAGCCGTAGATATACGGTTCGTGTTCTAACGCTAGCAGACTATAACCGAATTGAGAATGCAAAGGCAATCTTAGACGATGGCGAGATACTGTTTTTTAGCACTGGCAGGGACTCAGGCTACCGGGAAATATCGCTTGTGGGAAGAACTTATAAGGTCAAGGAAGAGTTGAAGTCTCTTTGCTTCGAAACAAAAGAACCCAATGATCTCATGGAAACTTACTATTTGGTGGTCCCCGATCTAAAAGCGCAAACGTATCTTTTTGACACGTTGAACCTAACTGAGGACCAGTGGGTGTATACGGTTCGCTTTGACCTGAGCGGAAAGCAAGCGGATCAGGAACAATTCATTGCAACTATCAACCAAAGTGCGGTACAGATGCGGGGCTTTAGCGTGTTTGACAGCCGCATTGAGGGCGAAAAACAGGATGCGGCAATTCTAGGCGGGCTGCTCTTTCTTGGTATCTTCTTCGGGATTATTTTTATGGTTTGTATGATTATGATCATGTACTATAAGCAGCTTTCAGAGGGTTTTGAAGACAAAACCAATTTTGATGTCATGCAGCAGGTGGGAATGAGCCAGCCCGAGGTGAAGTCGGCGATACGCAGGCAGATTTTGACTGTCTTTTTTCTCCCACTAATGATGGCGCTGACGCACACCGCCATTGCCTTGGGCCCAGTTGAAACAATGATGAACACGCTGAACCTATATAATCACCGCCTGATTATTTTTAGTGCTTTGGGCGTCTGTACTGTGTTTGGCGCGGTATATATTTTAAGTTACCATATCACAGCGAAGGCTTACTATCGGATTGTTCGCCGCTGACTAAAGGCCTCTTAGATAAGGACAGCCCATTCGATATAAGATTGCCTCTACTTCTTCCAGTTTTCTGAAGGTCGTTACAATACCAATTAATAAAGGAAACGGAACGCAAAGCGTTCGGTTTCCTTTATTAAGATTAGTCTTGCCTAAATTTTAAAATTGGCACACTAAACAATATAACCCAAACTGCGTGGTAGAAACAGGCATATAGATGGGAAAATTATAATCAGCGTGAGCACTAATAGGTAAGTCAGATAAAAGGGTAAGAATCCTTTAATAGATTTTTCTATCGGTATATTGGCAATGGCACAACCGGCCCACAAAGAGGTACCGACTGGCGGGGTAAGCAGGCCAAGACCCAGTGTAAGTACAATAATAAGGCCAAAGTGATATGCGTTATACCCGATAGACATAGCTACGGGATAGAGAATAGGCGTAAGTAGGATAATCAGAATACCCATATCCATAAAGCATCCTAAAATAATCATCATAACGACCATAAGCAACATGATCACGGCAGGCTCTCCAGAAACGGATGTAAGCGCAGAAGCCACCCTGGATGGCACCTTGAGATAGGAGAGCACATAACTAAAGGCGCTGGAAGTAGCAATGATCGCCATGATGGTGCTGAGCGTTTTAAGCGACTTGAGAAGGCATGCCATCAATTTTTCAAGATTCATTGTGCGATAGACGACACTGGTAACCAGCAAAGCGTACACGGCTGCAATGGCTCCGGCTTCAGTGGCGGTAAAAACACCTGCTGTAATACCAACGGCAACAATCAGGATTGTAACCAGGCCGTACATGGCCTCTCTAATAATCTTGATATTTTCTTTCCATGAATATTTCTGGGATGTGGGGTAGTTCTTTTTTACCGCGATTACAAAAGAACAAATGCACAGCGCCAAGGTCAGAAGGATACCCGGAATATAACCGCACATAAACATCGTGCTGATTGATAACCCGCTACCAGCTGCGACAATATAAAAAATCATATTCTGGCTGGGTGGTATAATCACGCCTTCAACAGAACTTGTACAGGTTACTGCAACGCTGTAATCCGCGTCATATCCCTCTTTGATCATCGCAGGTATCAGAAACGCGCCTATTGAAGATACATCAGCAATTGATGAACCGGAAATTCCGCCAAAAAACATCGAAACGACGCAGTTCACAATCGCAGTACCGCCACGCATACGGCCAACCAGCACGTTGCAGAATTTTGTCAGCCTGTCAGAAATGCCTCCATCCGTCATAATCTGGGCCATGATGATAAAAAACGGTACGCACATAAAGGTAAAGCTTGTGATTCCAGTAGCCATTTTCTGAAAAAGGTTGAGGAAGGGAATCTCCAGATATAGGGCTGTGACGAGGGCAGATATTCCAAGGCTAAAGGAAATCGGCACACGCAACACCATTAAAAACAGCAAAAGACCAAACAATATTGCAGTACCGATGATAACACTATTCAAACAGTGCCCCCCCTTTCAACGTTCATTTCATCCACTGTCTTTTCGTGGTCTGCCTTTGTGCGGTATTCAGACAGCGGCTTGAGAAGGGCTGCCAGAAGATTGGCAAGCGAATACAGTACCATAAAGAGACCGCCGACTACTAGCGGAGCGAAAAGCCATCCCTGAGAAAAATGGGTGGCGGGCTGGGGCTTAGGAAGATTCATTTTTGTTATAATCCAGCCGTATTTAATCATTTCCCAGAAAAGCCAAAAGAGTGCACCATGACGAAGCAAATCCGCAAACTTTTTGAGTACGGGAGGAAGCTTGTTGTACAAAAAGTAAAGGGCGGCATGTGAGTCGGTATAGATATCGATTGACATACAAATATAACCGAACCACACTAAAAACATCAGAGTGACTTCTTCTGCCCAACTAAAAGGAGCCCTGAAAACAAAACGCATCACAACCTGTACAAAAGTAATAGATGTCATAATTATTAGCAGCACAGCACAAATATTTCGCTTAAAATTAATTACTTTGTCCATGGCCCTGCGAACAACACTTAAGGCATTATTCACGTAAAAACCTCCCATAGTGGTTTAAGGAAATAAAAAACCACCATGCCAGAGTGCCTATTGACACGATGGTTTTCTAAATCGGCTTATTATAATACAGCTTTAATCTGCTTGATTATTTCGGTATACTGGGGATACATATTATAAATTTCGGCGACTTTAGTCTGAAACGCGGGAACATCAACTTCAAAAATTTGACATCCAGCCTGCTCAACTTTGGCACGGGCTTCGTTCTGGTAAGCTGCCATAGCCTCACGTTGCCACTCGGCCGCTTCTCGGGCTGCCTCTTTAATCGCAGAACGCTGATTGTCGCTCATCTTTTCCCAGACACTTTTGGTCATCAACAGCATCGCAGGGGGCGACATGTGACCGTCCAGCGAATAGTAGCGGGCTACTTCATAATGGCCAGAGGTATAGTATGATACGAAATCGTTCTCAGCACCATCTATAACGCCGGTCTGAAGTCCCTGATAAACCTCGCCATAGGCCATGGGAGTTGCGGCACCACCTAGCAGCTCAACCATCTTAATGGCCACATCCGACTGCTGCACACGAAGCTTCATACCTGCGAGGTCTTCAACACTTTTCACAGGCTTCTTGGTGGTGTAAAAGTTACGCGAACCGGCTTCCCAGTATTCAAGGCCAATCATGTTATATTGCTCCAGACCTTTGATCACGCCCTGGCCAATTTCGCCGTCCAGAACCTTGTATTTATGTTCTGCACTTGTGAAAATATAGGGCAGTGTAAACACGCCGACAGAATCAGCAGTTACAGCCAAAGCGGAGGTGTTAATGCGTGCAAAGTCTAAAGTGCCGGCTTGAATCTGATCAATTGTTTCATTTTCGTTGCCAAGCTGGGCGTCGAGGTATACTTCAATCGTAACGGTACCGCCGGTTTTTTCAGCTACAAGATCGGCAAACATCTGCATCCCTTTAGAAATCGGATTTTCTGCTGGCTGATTTTCTGCCAGCTTCAATTTAAAAACAGTTTCGCTTGAAGACGGCGTCTGTGACGCGGAACCCTGAGATGCAGAAGAGCTTGTGGCTGAAGACGGAGAAGATCCACCACATCCGGCAAAAGACAGAACCATGAGACCGACGAGCAGAACCGATAATATTTTTTTCATAATTTCTGATCCTCCTGATTGTCATGAATATTATTACGTTCCCGAGAGAAAAGTGCCTAAATATATTTTTCGAAAAAGGATAAATTGTTCTTCATGATTACGCTTATTGGAACTGTTACCTGAGTTTTCTCTGGCTGGATATTTTTCACCACGTAATCAAACAAAATTTGAAAGCCTAGCATGCCTTTATCAAAAGCATTTTTGTAGATGACCGCCTGTACAACATCATCTTTTAACAGTTGGGCAGATTCGGGGAACAGATCGCTGCCAATCCCTCGCAGCACACTATTGAGACCAGCCTCTTTTACCGCATGGCACAACGGCAGGCTGCTTCGTGCTGTAACAGAATAAAACGCAACAATGTCTTTATGTTCTTTAAGCAGGCGAAGAGCCTCATCGTAGCAGCGGGCATAATTGCCGTATTCCTGTATGATCAGCAGTTCGAACGGATCGCCGTTTTCCTTTAAATAGTCGCGAAACCCCTGCAAATTGTGCATATGCGAAGCACTTTCAAGGCTGCCGTTGGCGACAAGAACCTTTCCCTTGCGGTGGGTTGTCGCCAGCAGTATTTCAGCGCCGAGGCGTCCTGTCATATGGTCATGGGGCGCAACACAGCACAGATAGCGCGAACCTGGCAGATCGTTATCGATCAAAACCACCGGAATATTGCGGTATCCGAAACGTTCTATCATCTGATGCATGCCGGAATCGCACTTAGCCGGCATTGTCAACAATCCATCAACCGGAACCTTTTCTTCAATTAATGCGCCAAGCAGCGCAAGCTGCTCGTCGGTATCTTCCTCAAACGAGTAAAACTCAATAGAGGCGTTCAGACTGCTGGCTTCCGGCAAAAAGGTTTCGACAGAGTCCCAAAAATACTTGTGGTAATACTGACCCTTTCCTTCTTTGTGCGGCAGCACGACAGCCAGCCGAATTGTCTTGCGTTTTAGGGATGACGCGACGTAATTTGCGGTATAGCCCATTTCTTCCGCCCTGATGCAAATGGATGTTCTCAACTCATCACTGATACCCTCTTTTCCAAGTAACGCGCGGTGAACCGTAGTACGAGAAATTCCGAGATCTGAGGCAATATCCTTTAATGTAACTCGATCGCTCATATTTTGCTCCTATTTATTGAAATCGTTAACGTAATCGGTTACGTTAAGGGTTCCTTAACAATTTAGCATATATTTTTTTCCAATTCAATTAGCTAAAG
>DATMYZ010000134.1:0-3428 GCA_035560675.1 Clostridia bacterium | reverse complement strand
TAAATCTCCTGTATAGGATCCTCGTCTGAAGTCTTTACTGGCATTGTTTGTTCCGACAGATAGGCCTTTGCATCTTTTAGGAAACTTGCCATGATCAGTATTATGACGATTCCAATAGGAAATGCTGCGATAATAGACACGGACTGTAAACTATTGATAGAGTTTTCTGCAAATATAAGGCCAATTGGAAAAATGATGAACATGATGGCCCAAAATGCACGTACGCCCCAATGAGACTCCTGGTCTGGCGGCAGCCTTTTATAGGAGTAGCACGAAATGACTAGTGTCAAGGAGTCAAAGGTTGTCGAATAGAAGGTAACCATCATAACTGAAAGGGCGATCAGCAAAAATTCGGTCATTGGCAGGGTTTCAAATATCTGGATAATGCCAAGATTCAAATCAGTGCCGTTTGCAACCATGCCAACGATATCCACTGTGCCTTTCAGCTGTTGAGAAAGGCCATAGTTGCCAAAGATGATAAAGGACAAAAAAGTACCTGAAAGACCATAAATATAGGTTCCACATATAACATTGCGGATGGTGCGGCCTTTGCTGATAACGCCCACGAAAAAGGGTGTCGCTACACACCATGCCATCCAGTAAGCCCAGTAAAATACCGTCCAATTCTGGACAAATCCGCTGACACCGTCTCCCGAAGTTCGCAGTGGATCCATCCACAGGGCCATGCTTACAAAATTTTGGATCAAATTGCCCACGGCAGTAATGCCGGTTTCGATAATATAGACTGTTTGGCCCCCCAAAAAAAGGAAGTAGGACATCATCCCAAAGAAAATCCACGTGCAAACCGCGGCGGACTTGATAATTCCTTGGATACCGCTCAGGACAGAAACGGTATAAACCGCAGCAATACAAAGCAATATCCCTATGGTAAGGCCGGTACCCGATGGAAAACCGAACACTCGACTCATGGCTGCCGATATCAATGGCGTTGCTAACGAAAAAGTGGTTGCCGTACCTGCCAAAATTGCACAGATCGCGATAAGATCGATAATCTTGCCTAAAGCACCATCGACCCGGGCACCTAAAAGAGGGCGACAAGCCTCAGAGAATTTCTGCTTCGTCCGGCCTCTAACATGAAGCATAAAACCAAAAGCAGTAGCCAAAACCACGTAAAACGCCCATGGTATAGGCCCCCAATGAAATAAAGCATACGTGGAAGCCCAGCCCTGCATGCCTCCTAAATTAGCTATGCGCGGTTCACCAGCGTACAGCGCCCATTCAATAAATGAGTAATATATAATGTCAGCAGCAAAAACGCCAGTAAATATCATCGTAGCCCATTTAAAATCACCATATGCGGGCTTATCTATATCGCCAAGCTTTATGTTACCGTACTTTGAAAAGGCGATGTATAATGACAAGACAAGTACCCCAAAACCTAAAGTGATATAAAAAAAGCCAAATTCATTACCCAAAAAACCGCGAATACTGTCTACAACCTTTGTGGAATTTTCTGGTGAGACGATAAACAGCACACAAAGGGTTACGACCAGTATAAGCGGAATAATCATACAGGGCCAATCAAGTTGTCCGATAACGGCCTTCAATGTTTCATGTTTGTCTTCTTTCATTTTTTCGCCCATACTTTCATCCCTCCGTTGGTTGTTTATCTGCACTTTCGTCAACAAATCCAAGCAGCGCAGCCAAACGCATAGCGTGGGCCTGATAACGCTTAGCATACTGATATTGACGCAGCGCATATTGGCCATATTGTACGCCCATTTTTTGTTTGTATTCACACCACAGAGACCACAGAAGTCCGGCACCAGAAATATAGCAGTAAATTTTCATCCTGATCATATCCCCAGGATCTTCGCCAAAATAAATATTGATGGTATTGTCAATATGCGCTTTGTCGTACATGGCATAAATACAGAACATGGCAATATCCATATGGGGGTCGCACATGCCCGCGTATTCCCAGTCAATCAAAAAAACGCCATTGGGCGTAAACAGAAAATTGTCAGATACAGCGTCAATATGAGAAAGACAACATTCTTTTGGAATCTTGTCGATAAGCGCCTTGAGCGCAAATACTTGGCCGCGCACATCATCATAGTCTCCGTAAGAGCTTTCCGATCCGCGAAGCTTTTGATAGTATTCCAGCTGTTTGAAAATATCAAAACTATGCTTGACCTGCAACTTCATCGCATGGAGCTTTTTAAGAAGCGCCATACATACTGCAACATCTTCCTCTACAGCAGGGTCACATGTTCGGGAATCGTTCCAGAATTCGCTGATTTTGAAGCCGGTATCCGGCGAAATATAAACCACCTTATCAGTAATGCCCTTATCCTTAAGTGCGTCGTAAACCGCTGCTTCATGTGCACGGTTGGTGAGCTTATCACTGCCCTCGCCAGGAATGCGCATCAGATAGTCTTTTTCATTCACTGAGAACCGCATGAGTCTGTTGGTCATTCCCTTAGCCAACGCGGAAATATCGGTGATCTCGTCTTGATCTTCTATACCGAATACGGATTTAATAAGGTTAATTCGGCGAGACGACAAATTATCAGATTCGTTATCCAGCTCACGCAGCTGCTCATAGGTTTTGATACTGTAATAGGGCTGACCCAGCATAATTTTGGCATAAGGGACCATCTTACCGCTTACAAGCAACGCTTCTTCCCAAATGGCTTTGGCATGCTGGTGCATTTTATCCAGCTTTAAGACATTTTCATGAACAATGGCAGCGGCACCAGAACGCAGATAACATAGCCCCAGCATGGCGTTACCGCCTTGGTTGCCGTTAATTTCTATCAGTTCCAGCTTTCGGTTAACACGAACCATGCTATCGTCTTCTATGAGGCTTGCCACAGCATACCACGAATGATATTCGGTTAGCGAAAAAGGATTTCTGGCAAACCATATGTCGCTGGGAACGATATAGCAGTTTTCTAGGGGCATTTTGTCTGCTGCCACTCGCAGAGAACGAAGATTATCGTGCGTAGTAAAATCGTTGTTCACCAAAAGATCCACGCCAAATTTTGTGGTCAGATACTCAAACCGCTCCATCATATACCCCACAACAATGGTGATATCGCATACGTTGACCTTGTGGAGTTGGCGAATAATGCGCTCGATAAGCGGCTCACCGTTGACCTGAAGCAAGCCTTTTGGAATTTTGTTAATGGGTATCATTCGAATACCGGGGCCAGCCGCTAGAATTACAGCACATTTTGGACGATTTTCAAGCAGATAGGCGCGTGTCTTTTCTGTAATGCTATGGTTTTCATCGAGGTAGCCTTCTTCGATTAGCTTCTTTAGAGAGGCATTTACCGCGCCAAGAGAATAGCCGCTTTTATATCCGATTTCTCTTTGGTTCATGTAACCCAAGTTTTCAATTATTGATAATACGATCCAGTCACGCTTGTTAATAGTACTTCATCTCCAATCTCAGGACAGTT
>DATMYZ010000133.1:0-3590 GCA_035560675.1 Clostridia bacterium | reverse complement strand
TGCATCTCCAATAGTGCCTTTGTTCAGTAGACATTATAATACAAGGTACAAGGCTAAGCCAAAACAATGTTATGTAAAGATGCTTGCGGCTTGGCCGCTATTGCCACCGCCCTGTTTGCATGTATCATTTTTACAATTATTCAATATTTCATCAACGGAATGAGAGGAGCCGTTGCAGTACAGTTAAGCAAAATGTAACAAAGTGCACCTTGAAACGAGCTTTTAGCCCGTTTCAAGGTGCACTTTGTTACTGTTAGCACTGTTGTTTTATGCAATTAGCCGTTGCATATTTGGGGCTACATCCCAACTTGACGTCGTTTGTTTAAATCTTTTTCAGGTTAGGAATGAGAATAATTGCAACTGCCCAGAAAAGCTGATATACAATAAGCTGCCCGAAACCCATCGCTGACATCGCGCCAGTAAAGGCCAGAAATGCAACCAACGCGTATCCCAACACGAGACCGGCCATTTGCAGCACGGTTCCGATGACCATCGCCTGCTTCAAGGTGTGAATGGCCGCCAACGCCCGCAGTCGGACAGCTGCGCCCGACAGTGACATAATATACGCCTTTGCCCGCTCCTTTGGAGCCGTCAGCGTCAGATATCGCTCACGCAGATCAGAGGGGATAACCTGTATAAATTCTTCTGGGTAATGATAATCGGCAGCGATTTTACGTGGCGTAATATTGGGGTCTGTGGCGTGCACAATAAGGCTTAATTCCTTTTTTGCCAGTACCCGCAACCATTTTTCCACCTCAGAATTTGGGCGGTAGCTTAATACAAACATCGCTGTAACCTCGCCGGAATTGGCGAGATAAAGAATTTCGCGATCGCCCTTGACATACTTTTTCTCATAGTCGTGCGACGGCATTTCAACACTATGAGCACTCATCAGAGCTCGATTGCCAATCAGCACCGTCTTTCCACCAACCTGTGCGCTCAGGCCCTTGCCGTCTTTATACGCAACATCGGTGACCGGTTTTAGAATATCACTCTTATTGCCGATCATCTCCATAAAAATGTTCTTAAGCAATCCATCCACCTGGCACATCAGGCTGGCGGCATCCAAAATCGCCTCGTCGATACGACTCTGCGCAAAAGCCTTGATGCCGTGCATCTCTACCGCCCCGACGGGATATAGCTCGCCAGAATCGACCACAATGCAGTTCATTTCTTCAAAGGTTTCAACCGCGTCATAGCCCGAGATAAATGCCCCCTCGCCCGAAAGGCGTTTGGCGGCCCGCAACAGCGGCAGATTGCCAACAATAGTAGGGGTCAGGGGAGACGCCATGCAAAGCACAACACAAAAAATAGTGAATGCCTCAAGTAAAGATCTGTCAAACACCATTCCACAAACCAACGAGAGTCCTACAGCAAACAGCAAAAAAATCGGTGCAATATAGCGGCTGAAGTTTTCTGAGTAGTCGTCACTATATGAAAGCTTTAAAAACTTTTCTGGGAAATCCACCTTAATGGGATAAGCAATTGCCGGGTCTGAAAAACCCTGCCCAGTGGCCAGCTTTTCAGCTAGCTTCTCGCCGGACAGCAGGTATTCTCCTGTGCGCTGCGCATCCACTGACGCCACGGCAAAATTGCGTTCAATGCGCAAAATCATCATACGCTTACCGATGGTGTTGGCAAACAGCGTCAGTCCTGCCGCAACAAAATAAAAACTGCTTTCGCCTGTATGAATCTGATCAGGATTCATAATCAGGGCAACCCCGTGCGCAATAACAGCCAGCGTGCAGAGCGCTGCAGGCGTATCATGGTCGGCCTTCAAAGTGAAAAGTGACACCAATCCTCCGCCAATAACGGCGTTGGCGGCCAGCGCACTAATCACAAACGCTACAAGATTCACCATCATGAACACCCGCATATCCACCTCGGGGCAAATAGGATTTAAAAGCGGAAGCGCATATAGATTGCACAGCGCCAGATATAACAGCAACGCTGCACAGCCACCTGTGATAAGCAGCCGGGTAGAAAGACTGCGCTTGATGCTTAGAATATCGTAGCGCACATCGCGCGCGTCAGCAGGGCTGAGATATTCGCCCTCCTCGTCCTCCTCCACAAGAGGTGCCTTTTTGGCACTTTTGCGTAGCGGAGGTCCCTCTTCGCGAACCTTTTTAGCCTTTTTGGGCTTTTTAGGCTTTCCGGCTGGCTCTAGTTCAGCATCGGTAGCACCTTTTTGCCTTTCGGGTGCCGACGCGGCCATCGTCCTGCTGTGGCGAAGGCCGCCAAAATACTGGCTGATACCTTCTAGGCCATCGGAGTCGAGCAACTCTTCTCCAATTTGTGCTGCATTGGGTACTTCCTGCCCCTCCATCTGCTCCTTATCAACGCCAGAAAAAGAGCTCTGCATGAATTTCTGAACCTTTTCCTGCCTTCGCATCTGTAAGCCCCCGTCCTCATGGGGACGCACCGCCGGTATGACTCTGGTCTTGTCGCTCACTGCACCAACAGCAGCAGCGCGGTTAGTGGGTATATCTGTCCGTGTTACCACTGAAGATCGCTCCGTCGGTTTTTGGGCAGCTGCTGAGGGTTTGGCAAAAGGAGAATCCCCCACAGGCTTTTCAAATCCTTTTTTTAATTGCTTTGGCGTTTCAAACTCGCCAGTCATGCCTTTAAGCTGAAATGGCGCAGTGCTGCCCTGCTTTGGCGTGGTGGGCGACTTTGGGCGCTCGGGTGCGGGCGCCGTATAAAGCGACGCCTTTTTAACCGAACTCTTTTTACGCTGCACCTCCGCTAAAATATCGTCCACATTGTAGTTACTGGCCATCATCCCCGCCCCTTCTACTTTGCTTTGATTCCTTTTCTCTGCCTTGTAATTTCATACAGCAGAATGCCTGTCGCCACCGATGCATTGAGAGAGTTAATCTGGCCGCACATCGGCAAACTTACCACTACATCGCTGCGTTCTTTCAACAGTCGAGAAACGCCGCTGCCCTCCGCGCCTATCACCAGCGCCACCGCGCCAGAATAGTCCACCGTGCACCAGCTTTCACCGTCCATATCGGCAGCGTATATCCATACATTTTTCTTTTTAAGCTCTTCCAAAGTCGATGCAAGGTTTGAAACCCGCGCCACCGGCAGATGCTCGGCAGCACCGGCTGAGGCTTTCATCACCGCAGCGGTAAGCCCCGCACCGTGCCGCTTGGGCACGATAACCCCGTGCGCTCCTGCTGCATCAGCAGAGCGAATAATCGCCCCGAGATTGTGCGGATCCTCTATGCCGTCGGCAATGACCACAAAAAGTGGCTCGCTGCCCGCCCGGGCAAAAATATCTTCCACCGTCGCATAGTCGCAGGCCGCCGTAAAGGCTATAACGCCCTGATGGTTCATCCCGGGGCAAAGCGATTCAAGTTTTTCTCGTGCAACATCCTTGACCGGGACGCCCCGTTCCTTAGCCATGGCCATAATTTTCTGAAGGCCGCCGCCCTCTGACTTAAGCATCAGTATTTTATTAACCGGACGCCCTGACCGAAGCAGCTCAATAACAGGATTTCGGCCCGCCACCAGCTCATCGGATATATCTTTCGTATCCTGCATATGTTTCTCCTAACCAGCTTGTTAAAGGAATAGCTATATAT
>DATMYZ010000132.1:0-4607 GCA_035560675.1 Clostridia bacterium | reverse complement strand
TTATTTATCTTACTCAGAGGAGGAAGCTTTTTGAAGTGTCTTATGACTGGCAATGAAGCTATTGCCCGCGGTGCATGGGAGGCTGGCGTCCATTATGCATCCGCATACCCCGGCACGCCCAGCACGGAAATTCTGGAAACCATTACCGAGTACAAAGAAATCTATTCCGAGTGGGCTCCCAATGAAAAGGTCGCATTGGAATCTGCCATCGGTGCCGCTTTTGCCGGCGGCCGCGCCATTGCTTCCATGAAGCATGTCGGCCTGAATGTGGCGGCCGACCCCTTGTTCACCTGCGCCTATACAGGTGTCAACGGTGGACTGATGATTATTTCCGCTGACGATCCGGGCCTGCACTCCTCTCAGGATGAGCAGGACAATCGGTACTATGTGCGCGCCGCCAAGATCGCCATGCTGGAGCCCGCCGACTCCCAAGAAGCCAAAGATTTTGTCAAGGTCGCTCTGGAACTGTCCGAGCAGTATGACATGCCCGTCATGATGCGCCTGACCACCCGCGTTTGTCACTCCAAAAGCGTGGTAGAACTGGGTGAGGGCCGCACGGAGGTTCCGTTCGTACCCTACGTAAAAAAAGACAAATTTAACCCTGTACCCGCAATTTCCAAACAACTTCACAGCAAAATTGAGCGAAACCTTAAAAAGCTGTCAGAATATTCAAATAACACTTCGCTTAACAGTATCACATGGGGTGGCAAAAAGGTTGGCGTTGTTTCTGCTGGAGCCGCCTATCAGTATGCCAGAGAAATTTATGGCCAAAATGCCTCTTACTTAAAGCTTGGGATGACATTTCCCCTGCCCATTGAAAAGATACGGGCGTTTGCCGGCCAGGTGGAACAACTGATTGTTATTGAAGAGCTGGAGCCTATTATGGAGACCGAGATCAGAGCAGCCGGAATCCTCTGCACCGGAAAGGATAAGATTCCCTGCGAGGGAGAGCTGAACCCAGATATTCTCCGTCAGGTTCTGCTGGGCGAAGAACACGAGTCCATTGCCTACGATGCTTCTGTGGTAGCAATGCGCCCCCCTGTCATGTGTGCAGGCTGTCCACATCGGGGCTTTTTCCATGAGCTGCACAAGCTAAAAAACACCATCTTTGTCAGTGATATCGGCTGCTACGGCCTTGCCCCCAAGGATATTGCCATCTGCATGGGCGGCGGCTTTTCCGTCGCGCACGGGGCTCAGAAGATTTTTAACATGGAGGGCTCCGGCAAGCGCTGTGTGGGCATGATGGGCGACTCCACCTTCTTCCATTCGGGCATGACCTCTATGCTTGAAGCGGTGTACAACGGCTCTAACCTCCTGCTGGTGGTATTGGATAATCGCATCACTGGCATGACCGGCCATCAGGAAAACCCCGGTTCGGGCTTCACACTCTCTAAAGAGCCTACAAATATCACTAACATAGCCGATGTCGCAAAAGCACTGGGCGTCAAACATGTCAAAACCATCAACCCTCTTAAGCTAGATGAAGTAAAGTCCGCACTGACGTGGGGCATGGGCTTTGACGAGCCTGCCGTTATTATTACCCGTTGGCCCTGTGTACTGAAGAAATTATCTCAAGCCGACAAAGCGGAATTTGGTGACTACATGGCTATTAATAAGGTCGACCCAGACAAATGCATCGGGTGCAAAGCCTGCGTCAAGACCGGCTGTCCGGCACTAGAATATAACCCCCATACCAAAAAAGTGACTATTGACCGCAGTCAGTGTCTTGGATGCGACATATGTGTTCAGGTCTGCCCCAAAAACGCCATTTCCCGGGAGGTAAATTGAGATGTCTGAAGTAAAAAACATATTACTCTGCGGTGTCGGTGGTCAGGGAACTATTCTGGCTAGCAAAATTCTCTCCACTGCTTTGGTTGCAGCGGGCTATGATGTTAAAATGAGTGAAATACACGGCATGAGCCAGCGCGGTGGTAGCGTCGTAACTCAGGTGCGTTACGGCGAAGAGGTATTTTCTCCGATCATCGGTCAGGGCAGCGCCGACATTGTGGTTTCTTTTGAATCTATGGAGGCACTGCGCTATCTCAGCAGCCTGAAAAAGGGCGGCAATTTGGTGGTCAACAATTATCAGATTCCTACTGCCACTACCCTCTCCGGTGTCGAACAATATCCTGCCGACAGCATCGAGTGTCTTCAAAAGCTCGCTAAAACATATGTGCTGGATGCAGCTAAAATCGCTACTGATCTGGGCAACCCTAAGAGCATGAACGTTGTGCTGCTGGGCGCATTGATCAAGCGAATGGGGCTGGAATCTCTTGACTGGGATGCAGCGCTCGCCGCTTGCATGAAGCCTCAGTTTATTGAACTCAACAAAAAGGCGTTGGCCGCCGGCATGGACGCCGTAGCCTAAAAAAGAACGGCAGAGGTGCGTATTCGTCTCACCTCTGCCACTTTTTCAATATCATAAACAGGAGGAACTATGGTATACAGAACCTTTGAAGACATCATTCTAGCTGCAAAGGGCAAGCCCCAGATGGCCCGCATGGCAGTTGCCGCAGCCGGTGACGAGCACACGCTTCAGGCCGCCCTGAAAGCCAGGGCAGAGGGAATCTCTCAGCCTGTACTGGTGGGTGACAAAGCGGTGATCGATTCGCTCTTATCCGAATTGGGCGAGCACGTCCCCGCTGAAGATATCTTTGACGTACCTGATCCGACCCAGGCCGCCAGCAAGGCTGTGGCGCTTGTGCGGGCAGGCTCTGCGCACTTTCTGATGAAGGGATTGCTGGACACCTCCGTTCTGCTTAAGGCGGTTGTAGACAAAGAAAATGGCCTTGGCAAGGGTGGTGTTATGTCCCATTTTACAATATTTGAGGTGCCCACCTACCACAAGCTTCTTGTTCCGGTGGATGGTGGCATGGTTACCTACCCCACGCTGGAGCAAAAAAAGTGCATTATAGAAAACACAGTCAATACGATGCGAGATATGGGCTACGACTGCCCAAAGGTCGGTGTTGTCACCTGTGTTGAAAAGCTCAATCCGAAAATGCCGGAAACTGTTGAAGCCGATGCTCTCAAGCAAATGAATCAGCAGGGTGAAATAACCGGTTGCGTCGTGGAAGGTCCCATCTCATATGACTGCGCCGTTTCGCGAGAAATTGCGGATTTTAAAGGCTATGAGAGTCCTTGCGCCGGAGATTGCGACATTCTGTTGGCGCCAAACATCCACGCCGGCAACATTATGGGCAAAATGTTGGCGATAACCTGCGGGGCAAAAATGGCCGGTTTTATCGTTGGCGCCCAATGCCCCATCGTCATGACTAGCCGCGGTTCCACCGCTGAAGAAAAATATATGTCCATCGTCATCAGCGCCCTAGCGGCGCAGCACTGAGGAGGATTCAAATGGAACGTCTGTTGATTTTAAATCCCGGCTCCACGTCCACCAAGCTGGCGGTTTTCGATGAGGAAAATTCAGTATTTA
Source organism: Clostridia bacterium (assembly GCA_035560675.1). GTDB lineage: Bacteria > Bacillota > Clostridia > Oscillospirales > Ruminococcaceae > Yanshouia. Next base: position 1,171 of record DATMYZ010000132.1, on the reverse strand, counting down.
CGGAGAGCATCTCCCATACGCCGGAAGATCTTGCCTCCTTTGATTGGGTGGCCGACCAGTATGAATTCCGCCGTGATCTGGTACTTGATAACCTAAAAAAGCACGAGATTCCGCTGGCGTCTTTGACCGCCATTGTCTCACGCGGCGGGTTGCTACCTCCGATCAAAGCAGGCGCCTATACGGTCAACGAAGATATGGTCTGGCAGCTTAAAAACCGCCCCCGTAACGAACACGCTTCCAATGTAGGTGCAATGATTGCATTCAGTATTGGTCAGCAGTTGGGTATCCCCTCCTATATCTACGACGGTGTCACGGTGGACGAACTGACGCCCATTAACCGAATCACCGGCCTACCCGAAATGCAACGTAAAGGCATGGGTCACAATCTGAACACCCGAGCAGCCGCCTTGCGTTATGCCCGTGAGTCAGGCAAAGCCTACGCTGACATTACGGTGGTTGTGGCGCATCTCGGCGGCGGTATCTCAGTGAACCTGCACCACAACGGCCATATCGAAGACTTTATCAACGACGAAGAGGGTCCCTTTTCCCCCGAGCGCGCCGGTGGTTTGCCCATATTTGATGTCATTAAAGCGTGTTTTAAGGATGGTGCCACCTATAAGGACATGATGAAACTTGTCAAAAGCCGCGGCGGGCTGCTAGCCCATTTAGGCACCACAGACAGTCGTGAGGTGGAGCAGAAGATTGCCACCGGAGACCCACAAGCAAAGCTTGTTTATGATGCGATGATTTTGAATATTGCGAAAAACATCGGCAAGCTGGCCCCCGGCGTCTGCGGAAAGCTAGACGCGATTGTTCTGACAGGCGGCATCGCAAATTCTAGATATGTTACAGACGGCATCTCCGATTATGTGTCCTTTTTGGCCCCTGTAGTGGTTTATCCTGGTGAGGATGAGATGCGCGCTCTGGCTCTGGGCGGACTTCGGGTGCTGCGAGGCGTAGAATTTGCCGAAACATTTCAACGCGTAGAAAATTTGTAACCTGAATACTGAAAAGCATAGTGAATCTCCCATGTTGCGGCTATACGCAGTAGCGTGGTCGAGAACCCTGTTGTAATGCGCAGGCTCAATACCTTACAAAAATAGAAAACCGCTCCGAATGGCCTTCTGTTCGGAGCGGTTTTGTTTTGTAATATATAGAAAAAATGGTGATA
>DATMYZ010000131.1:0-3721 GCA_035560675.1 Clostridia bacterium | reverse complement strand
ACCCAGCACGGGAAGGCAAAGGCATTCCTGTGGGCATTAGGGCTTTCATTCGCTATTTTTGCGCCGCTTATGATATACAATCGGGGCTATTTTATTTTTCTGGGAGATTTTAACGTCCAGCAGATACCATTTTACAGGTTGGCTCATGAAATGGTTCGCTCTGGTAACATTTTTTGGAACTGGAACACCGATCTTGGTGCAAATTTCATCGGTTCTTATAGCTTTTATTTGCTGTTCTCGCCATTTTTCTGGCTGACGCTGCCCTTCCCTACTGATTTTGTGCCGCATCTCATGGCACCGCTGCTGATGCTTAAAACTGCCTGTGCTTCGCTTACAGCCTACCTTTATATCAAGCGCTTTGTCCGTGATGTCAACTGGGCTGTTGTTGGCGCCATGTTATATGCCTTTTCGGGCTTCATGACCTTTAATATCTTTTTCAATCACTTTCACGACGTCTGCGTTTTTTTTCCGTTGCTGCTGGTTGCGCTTGAAGAATTGGTAGTCAATAATCGCCGCGGCTTTTTTACCATTATGGTGGCCGCCAACTGCCTGATCAACTACTGGTTTTTCATCGGCGAAGTCGTCTTTGTCGTGCTTTATGTCTTTATCCGCATTGCTTCGGGTGGATGGAACTGCGGCGTTGCCAAGTTCGTGCGCATCGTGTTTGAGTCGGTGCTGGGCGTAGCGCTGGCGGCGATTTGCCTCGTTCCCTCGGTTTTGGCGCTGATGGGCAACCCGCGCACCGGCGGGGATAACCTGATCAACGGCTGGCTAATGTGGGTGTACGGCTTTAACCAGCGCCTACCCGCAATTATCCAGAGCTTTTTCTTCCCACCTGAACTGCCTTCTCGTCCAAACTTCTTCCCCGATATGGGCGCAAAATGGGCCTCTCTCTCGGCTTGGTTGCCACTGTTTTCGACTTCGGGCGTCATCGCCTTCTGCATCGCTAAGCGGAATAACTTTCACAAGAGGCTGATTATTCTCTCGATGATCATGGCACTTGTGCCGGTGTTTAATGCCACCTTTGTTTTATTTAACCACTCGTATTATGCGCGATGGTTCTATATGCCTATTCTCATGATGTGCGTGGCCACCGCAACCGCGCTTGAAGAGCGCGATAACAACATCATGCGGCTGGGATGGATCAGTGGCTGGCGCTGGACGGCGGGCTTTATTTTGGTTATTGCGGCCGCCGTTGCTTTCTCCCCCGTCGCGGACAAAGAGGGGAACTTTACTTTTGGGCTGTATGATAATGCGGCAGGCTTTTGGCTGATCGTTTTTGCCGCCGTGCTCTGCCTGCTGCTTTCAGCTATTCTGCTGTTTTTACTGCGCGAAAGCCCCGTTTTTCAGCGCGTGACCTGCATTTTTATGTCGTTTATCATCGTGGCGTTTACCACCGGCTATCTCATCAGCGGAAAAAGCAGCAAGGAACGTGACGACTGGTTTGTGGATGTGGCGCTCGATGGCAGAAAAACGCTTTCGATACCGGACGAGCCCTTTGCCCGCAGCGATCTGTACGACTGCATGGATAACTTAGGCATGTTCTGGGGCCTGCCGAATATTCAGGCTTTCCATTCCATCGTACCGGCTTCTATCATGGAATTTTATCCCTATGTTGGCATTAAGCGCGATGTCTCATCAAAGCCCTCTACCGAATATACGGCGCTGCGCGCGCTGCTCTCGGTACGCTGGCTTTTTATTGCCACCGACGGCAAAGAGCAGTCTCCCATGCCAAACTACACCTTTTTTGACGAACAGCTTGGCTATAATATTTACGAAAACAGTGACTATATCCCTATGGGCTTTGCCTACGAATTCGCAGTCAACGCGGCAGCTATGAAAACGCTTTCAGGCGAGCAGAAGGTGCGTCACATGCTGTATGCGCTTGAGCTTTCAGACGCTGCCATCATCCGCAATTTTGACATTATTGAAGAGCTTTCCGAGGTGGATTACGGCGCTATTTCTGAGAGCGGACTACAGAGTGCTATTGACGACCGCTACGCGCTTTCAGCTGACAGCTTTGTTATTGACAACCGTGGCTTTACTGCAACGTCTAATTTGCCACAGGAGCGGCTGATGTTCTTTTCTGTGCCGTATGATGATGGATGGCATGCAAGCGTCAACGATGTCCCTGTTCTCATCGAAAAGGCTAATGTCGGCTTCATGGCAGTACGCGTGCCTGCGGGCAACGCGACCATCCGCTTTGATTATGTCACCCCAGGGCTGGTGTTCGGTATTAAAATAACGCTATCGTCACTTGTGGTACTAATTCTATATCTGCTGCTGGCGATGCTCCTGCGCAAAAGGCAGCCAGCCGCTCCTTACGCGCCCCCCCCTGCCTCGCCGGAAACGCCTTTGGAACAGCGGCCCCGTTCGTTGCAAGAATATCTTGAAACACTTGACGAACTGCCCTATGTTTCATCTGATACCGATGAGGAGGATACGCCATGATAACTGTACTTTATCTTGTAGTTCCATGCTATAACGAACAAGAGGTTCTGCCTGAAACTGCTTCTCGCCTGCTCTCGAAGCTGTCAGCGCTGACAGAGTCGGGCAAAATCGATGCGAAGAGCCGCATTCTCTTTGTGGATGATGGAAGCCGCGACGACACCTGGCACATCATTGAAGGTTTATCTCGGCAAGATCCCCATTTTGGTGGTGTTAAGCTTTCGCGCAACAAAGGACACCAGAATGCACTCCTGGCCGGTCTGACAGTGGCAAAAGATCGCTGCGACGCCGCCATCAGCTTAGATGCGGATTTGCAGGACGACATCAACGCTATCGACGAGATGGTCATGCATTTTCAGAGCGGCTGTGACGTGGTGTACGGCGTACGCTCTAAGCGTGACACCGACACGGTATTCAAGCGCACAACGGCCGAGGGGTTTTATAAGCTAATGCGGGCACTGGGGGTAGATATCGTCGATAACCATGCCGATTATCGCCTACTTTCGTGCCGTGCGCTGGAAGGGCTGATGCAGTTTGATGAGGCAAATTTATTCCTGCGCGGCATCGTACCGCTGATTGGCTATCAACATGCCATCGTCACCTATGAACGGCACGAGCGCTTTGCAGGTCAAAGCAAATACCCCCTTAAAAAGATGCTGTTGTTCGCCTTTGATGGCATTACAGCCTTTTCGGTTAAACCCATTCGCCTGGTGACCACGACCGGCGCATTGATCTTTTTTGCCAGTGTTATTGCGCTGCTAGGGCTGCTGCTACAAAAGCTTCTGGGCTACACCGTGCAGGGCTGGACGACGCTGATGGGTTCGATCTGGCTGCTTGGTGGCATACAACTTTTAAGTCTCGGCATTATCGGCGAATATGTCGGACGAGTGTATCAGGAGGCGAAGCACCGACCCCACTTTATCATCGACCGCATCACTTTACAGTAATTGTACAAAGAGCCGGAGCAGATTACTTTGGCTCTTTGTTGCCGTCATCGTGACATTAAATCCTCGTTAGGAGTATGATATACCGATGGCATTATTACGCCACACAGGGGGGAGAAACACCGTGCCTATTGCCCCACGCAGCTCTTTAAACCAGAATTTAGAAATTGCTGATACCTCCCTGTGGTTTCAAGTAATTCTCGTTATAGGCGGAATTATCTCGCTGTTTGTTGCCCATGTTCTCCGAGAACAAATTGCCGGTAATCTTAGTCTTAACAACTGTGAGACATCCGCGCTGTTACGAACTAAAATAGCCTCCAGCATTATTG
>DATMYZ010000130.1:0-10209 GCA_035560675.1 Clostridia bacterium | reverse complement strand
GTTTTTTGGAAATGGTATTTACCGCGGCAGAAAAGCGTGGAATACATGGCGCTTTTTTGTGTTTCTGTTTTGCGTGTATACTTTTCCAGCCAATTTCCCGTTGCTTTTGACATTTAAGAAGTTCCCTAAAAGGGAGCGGTAAATTAATGATTCTTATCTCCCCGTCGATTCTAGCAAGCGATTTTGCTAATTTGGAGCGCGAGGTGCGCGCTATTGCCAGGGGTGGTGCCAATCTGGTTCATATTGACGTTATGGACGGGCATTTTGTGCCTAATATCACCATTGGTGTACCGGTGGTGCAGTCGCTAAAAAGAATCAGTCCTATTCCATTGGACGTTCATTTGATGATCAGCGACCCGCTGACTTTTGTACCTGCCTTTGCCAAAGCAGGTAGCGATATTATAACCTTCCATCTCGAATGTGACTGCAATGTGCAAGAAACAATTGATGCCATCCGGCAAAGCGGGGCAAAGGTTGGCATTTCACTAAAGCCCCAAACCCCTAGCGAGGCGGTGTTCCCATATCTATCACAGCTTGACATGGTGCTGGTGATGACGGTGGAGCCGGGCTTTGGCGGACAAAGCTTTATGTCGGACATGCTGCCTAAAATTTCGGCAATACGCGACCGTATTAACATAATTGGCCGGGACATCGACATCCAGGTGGATGGCGGCATTGATTCGGACACAGCGCCGTTGGTGGCCAAGGCGGGTGCCAATATTCTAGTGGCAGGCTCTGCGGTTTTCCGTTACGAAAACTATGCCGGGTCTATTTCTGTTATCCGTAAGGCAGCTGAGGCCGCGCTGTAGGCAAGTCAGCTAAAATAGTACGACAGCATGTCGATGGCATGCTCCCTTATAATCGGCTTGCAATGTTCCTCGATGATGGCGGACAGTACACTGCCGCCCTCGGCGCGCAGACCGTATTCTGAGAGCAGATTGACCGCCGGTCCGTTTTGTCCGTCCATCGGGCGGATGATGAGTTGCCAGCTATCTTCCAGCCGATAGAGCGAACTTTGCAGCAGACGGTGCCCATGCAGCGAAAAAAGCTGCAACGCGCCGCAAATCATCGCCTCAGCGTCGTCAAAGCTAAAAATCACCGGTTCACAGATCGAGGTGTGCGCCTCTTTCTGTTCCATGACAAAATACACCGTAGCGCCACCGTCATCTTCAGGATAAATCTCGATGAGTAAGCGTTCGCCGATCAGCAAAAAAGAGGTATCGGTTTGCGCTTGAGCTTGAGCCAGCACACCGAGCAGATAACGCCGCAGCTTTTTAACCTCTGTCGTGTCCTGGCTTTCCCAGTCTATACCTACCTGTTGCACATCCTGTGCCGTTAAAACCACCTTTAAACGGTCAGGCGCTACCATACGAAATATCAAAATACATCACCGCCTTATTGGTTTTGCAATCAAGAAAAGACCATATGGGCGAAGGAGGACGGTTGATGAGAACCAATTCTTCCAAAGGAATATTGCTGGAGCAGTATAAGGAGCCGGGTTTGTCACGTGAAATTCGGCGGCTGCCCGGGTTGGAGATTCCGACACAGAAAACCGAAACACCGGTCTCACCCACGCCTGAGCTGCTGGCGCCGTATGAAATTATTTCAATTGCGCGTGAGGCTAAGATTGTGGACGAAACCGATGGGCGCAGGCTGTGGAAAAAGTTGGCCGCAGCCGCGCGGGACGGCATTTCGGGCATTGTTGTAGATGCGCTGGATGACGAGCCTTACATTTCAAGCCAGCTAGGGCCTGCGTTGCAGTTCCCAGAACAGCTGTCTGAAGGGTTGGCACTGGCCAAAAGAGCGATTGGCGCTTCAAAAACATCCATAGAAATTTACCGTAATCTGTTTGACATCGACACCCGAATACCGCATAATATTTTTGGGGTCAAGGTCGAGCGCATCAGCGGTGCCTATCCGGCCGAATACCGTGCCAAGCGCCAGATGAAGCGCGACAACGTACTGATTATTGGGGCTTGCGCACTGATGCATCTGCGCCGCGCCGCTTATGAGGGCGTGTGCCAAACCAGCTGCTATGTGACGGTAGCGGGCGACTGCATTGCCAACGCCGGCAATTATGAAGTGCCTATCGGCTGTTCGATTGCACAGGTGCTTTACGCGGTGGGTACTATTGCCAACCCCAAACGCATTGTCGCAGGTGGTTCGATGACGGGCTTTGGCATCACCGACCCAGGCAAGGTGTTTGTTTCGGCTACCACGAGAGGCATTCTGGCCTTTGCCGAAGAGTTCAAAGATACTGGGTACAGCTGCATCGGCTGCGGGCGCTGCACCGATTTTTGCCCCGAAGGGCTTTCGCCATATTTTATTTATAAGGTTATGCAGACGCCGCGTAAGCGCAATCTTTCGCTTGCGGATGCCGAGCTTTGCACCGGCTGCGGAACCTGCAGCTATGTTTGCCCTGCCAAGCTTGATTTGGCACAGGTCATGGCAAGGGCGGCGGCGCTTAAACGCGTCCGCCAGCAAGGAGGTTCGCTGTGAAACTACGCGCACAAAATCCCCCGCATATCCGCTCTCGCGAAAGTAACCAGACCGTGATGCTGGACGCTATTATTGCTATGCTTCCGCTTTATGCTATGGCGACCTATTACTATGGTAGACGCGCCCTAGTGCTTGGGCTTTTCAGCGTGACGGTCACCACCGTTATCGATATGCTCTGCATTATCGCTAGGCGAAACGTTCCAAACATACGCGATCTTTCTCCTACCGTTACCGGTATGCTGCTGCCGCTTTTAATGCCGGCCTCCATCCGGTTTGAGGTTGTTGCGGCGGCTGCATTGTTTGGTATCGCCGTTGCCAAGCACCCGTTTGGCGGTGTGGGAGAAAACATCTTTAATCCCGCTGTGGCGGGCGCGGCTTTTGCCGCCGTGTGCTGGCCTAAGGCGATGTTTCTTTATCCCGTTCCGTTTGACCGGCTTCCAGTTGCTGTAGACGACACGCTGAAGCTGATTAACTCGCCGGCCTACACGCTGTTGCTGGGTGGAGCACCAAGCACCGATTTACTGGATATGTTGCTGGGTAATTTTGCTGGCCCTATGGGGGCCACTAACATATTAGTTTTATGTACATGTTTCTTATTCCTCGTAGTAAGAAAAACCGTAAGTGTCTGGATGACAGGCGCATTTTTAACCGGTGCCGCATTGGTCGCCGCGGCTGTTCCGCGGGCGATGCTGACCCCACTTTATTCGGTTGGCTATGAGATGATGAGTGGTTTGATGCTAATTGGCGCAATTTTTCTGATAAATGATCCTGTAACATCACCAAAACGCAAGCTGCCCAAAATACTTTACGGCTTTATTTCCGGCGTTGTCAGCATGACATTTCGGCATTTGGGCGAATATGAAGATTCGCTGCTGTTTGCCATCTTGGTGATGAACGCTGCGGTTTGGATTATTGATTTGTGGGGAGAGCATTTCGCACATGCTCTCAGGAGGAAGAACATTGAACTTAAAACCAATTCGGAAGTATCGTCGGCGGTTGAAGAAAACATCGGGGTTGATTAAAAATAACCCAGTTGTGGCGCTAGGAATGGCGCTGTCTTTTGTCATTGTGCCGACCTTAAATTTAAAAAGCGGGCTGCTGATCAGCATCTTTATTTTTGCTGCGACTGTTCCTGCGGCTACAATTGCACCCCTTGTGCATAAAAAAATTCCTGCGCTTTACCTTTTGCCCTGCTATACGCTGCTCGCTATGATCGGCGTCATTATGGCGCAATTGCTGCTTAAGCGGCAGGCCGTACTGCTTGACAGTCTGGGCCTCTATATTCCGCTGGCTGCCGTCAACAGCATCATGCTGGATCTTACTGTTGTAAACCCGCGTAAAACGCCGTGGCGTGGCCTGCAAGATGCGGTTGTCATTTGTCTGGGCTTCGCGCTGGTGGCTTGTGGTATTGGTGCTGTGCGCGAGGTGCTGGGCAGCAGGACGATATGGGGACTTTCCTTTGGGTTGTACCCCATCAGGATGCTGGGTGTCACATTGCCGTTCTTTGGCTTTATCATCTTGGGCTTTTTAAACGCCCTGTGCCGCAGTGTGGACCGCGCTGTCGTCAATAGTATGCTCTCGCGTGGGCCTGCGCCTGTAGAAAGAGAGGGTGGCTGCGAATGAAAGCACTATACGAAATGTTGGCAATTATCACCGTTGCCGCCGTGACAGAAAACCTGCTTTTTGCACGTGCGCTTGGCGTAGACCATATTATTGAGCGGACGAAAAGCTATCGAGCTATTATACGCTTAGGCGCTATGACTTGTGTGGTTTCTTTTCTCGGGGGCGTTCTGGCTTGGGTTTTTAAATTTGCACTTAAAGGTTATGCCTGGTGGCCGGTGTTCAGAGGACTTGCGGTGCTTATCAGCATCAGCGCGGCTTATTTTTTAATAGCGGTTCTGACCGGTGGCCGAAAGCTCCATTCGGCGCAGTCTTTGCCCGTAATGGCGGCCTTTAACGGAACCTCCTTTGGTTCGGTGTTAATTGCGCTGCTGAGCAAAGAAACGCTGTTGCAAACTATCGCCTATTGCTTGGGCTGCTCGGCAGGCTTAACCATTGCTATGATGCTGGTGCATTCGGGGCGCGAACGCCTTGAGCTGTGCAAAGTCCCCAAGTCCTTTAGCGGTCTGCCCATCACAATGCTTTATATCGGCATACTCAGCCTTGCAATCTATGGACTGATTGGTCACCAGTTGCCCACTTGATTTTTCTCAGGGAGGTGTTATAAATGGCTAGAAAAGGGACCAAGATTAAACGATATGGCAATATTTACGGACGTGGTATGGGCGCGGGCTCATGGCCTATTCTGGTTGCGATGTTTTTTGGCGTATTACTATTTGGCATTATCGGCTGGAGCCTTTATACCCCGGTCCACGAATTTGTCATGAAGTTGGGAACAGAATCGGCCGGCAAGCCCTCTTCTGCCGTTTCTGCGGCTCCGTCGTCAACAACTTCTGAGCTGCCGCCGCAACAGACGCCCGCGACTCCGCCTGTGGGCGAATTCCAGCCTCAGCCTGCTGACACCACCCCGACCAGCCAGAGTTTGGGCCTGCGTGGCATCTATCTTCCGCAGGGGCAGCTTCTGGATGACGTTGTGCTTTCAAATATGCTTGCCAGCGCGGTGGATGCAAAGCTGAATACCATTGTGGTCGATGCTAAGGATGCCACCGGGGCTGTGCTATTTTCTTCTGAAAATGCGCTGGCGCAAAAGGCGGGGGCTTCCGCTGACACGGCCTATTCGGCGAAGCGTGTTGCTGATGCCATTAGCGGCAAGGGGCTCACACCTGCCGCTCGCATTCACGCCTTCCGAGACGGCCTTGCGCCCCTAAATGAGCGCGAGATGGCAGTGCATTACTATGACACCGATATATACTGGTATGACAACTCACCCGATCAGGGCGGCAAGCCTTGGATGAATCCTTATTCTCAGGCGGCACAGCAATACATCATTTCGCTTGTGGAGGAGCTTTGCTCACAGGGATTCAAGGTCATTTTGCTCGATTCTGTACAATTCCCCACCGGCGTGGGGCTTGATAAGGCAGGCTATGGCCCTGCCGCTAAGACTACCGCCAAAGACGTGGTTTTAACACAGTTTGTCAATGCCGTTTCGGCTACGGTAAAAGCCAAGGGAGGCGAGCTGGTACTTTGCGCACAAGACGGCTGGGCACCAACTGGAGATGCGTTGCGCGACTCGCAGATTCAGATAGATAACAACCGGCTCTATGGCGGCAGCCCCGTTGGCTACTTTACCGCAAGGGTTATGTTGCCGTTGCCTTCAGACGCTTCGCTTTGGGCCTCTGCGCTGCGCAATGCGTCTTCCGCTTCTCAGAACACCGGGTGGATCAGCCTGCTGCCCGCCTTTGCTGTGGATGGGACACTGGTGGACTGCACGGAGCTGACAACCTCGCTTAAAAATGTGGGCGGTGGTGACTACGTGTTTTATAATCCGCAAGGCAATTATAAGCTTCAGTAACACAAAGGGGGAGATACTCTGATGTCAACACCGCATAATGCCGCCGAAAAGGGCGATATTGCTAAAACCGTGCTGATGCCCGGCGACCCGCTGCGCGCCAAGGTGATTGCCGAAACCTATCTGACCGACGTCAAATGCTATAACACGGTACGCAATATGTTTGGCTATACTGGTAATTTTAATGGAAAGCCTGTCTCGGTTCAGGGCAGTGGAATGGGCATACCTTCCATGGGTATTTATTCCTACGAGCTTTATAATATGTACGATGTCCAGAGCATCATCCGCATCGGATCCGCTGGTGGACTGGGCAAGGGTATTAAAGTTCGCGATCTTGTCGTCGGCATGGGTGCCTGCACCAACTCCAACTACGGTGCGCAGTACGGGCTGCCCGGCACTTTCGCCCCGATTGCCAGCTGGCGTCTGTTGCAGGCCGCCGCCACTGCTGCTAAGTCTCTTGACGTCCCGATGAAGGTGGGCAATCTTTTATCCTCTGACACCTTTTACAGTGCTGTCGGTAACAGCAAGTGGGCTGAGATGGGCATACTGGCGATTGAAATGGAAGCTGCAGGGTTGTACTTTAACGCAGCACAGGCAGGTAAAGAGGCGCTGTGCATCTGCACGATTTCAGATATTATCGCCACCGGCGAGACCCTTCCGGCCATCGAACGACAGGAAAGCTTTCACGATATGATGAAGGTCGCTCTGGAGCTGTCATATAACGTTTAAATGGGAGCGGTGTGAGGCGAGAGGTCTCGCGCCGCTTTTAAGTTAGGGGGATAGAATCATGATTTCAGACAGCGAACTGATTCAACAGGCATTACAGGCGCGAAAAAATGCCTATGCGCCCTATTCACGTTTTGCAGTGGGCGCCGCACTGCTGGCGGGCAGCGGCCGGATTTATACTGGCTGCAATATTGAAAATGCAGCCTATTCCCCGACCAATTGCGCTGAGCGAACCGCCGTATTTAAAGCGGTGAGCGAAGGTGAGCGTCGTTTTATAAAGCTGGCGCTTGTGGCGGCAAACGAGCTGCTAGGCGCACCGCTGCCAGCAATTGTATCGCCTTGCGGGGTATGCCTGCAGGTGCTTGCCGAGTTTGCCGAGCCGAAGATGGTGCTTTTGTTGGCGAAGAGCGAAGACGACTATGAGATTCATACTTTGGGGGAACTTTTACCGCTGGGGTTTTCGTCAAAGGATATCTAAAAGCGTGACTCGATTGTTCTTTTGGTAGACATAAAAGATTGAATACGGGGTCATTAACAAAAGGGGAGAAAAGGTCATGCATAAAAAACTGAACCTGAAGGATGCCGTCGATCAGGTTCAGCGGCTATATGTATATGATAAAGGCGGCAAGCTAAATGGTCATACACTCAGTGTGGTAAACGTTGAAAATAGAACGCTGGACTTTCATGCGCTTGAGGCTTCCAATGAGCTGTTCTAAGACATTGAGGGTAGTTTTCATATTGAACAGAAGAGGTTCTTACAAAGTTTGAAGAAGGCGAGTTTATTATTGTGCCAAAGGGTGTGTTTTATGGTCCTGTTGTAAAAGCAAGGAGAAGTACCTTTTGGTACTTCTCCTCAGTCTGTCGAAAAAGCCTCGCATAAGCTGGGCTTTTTCATTTGTATCTGATAAAATAGTACTTGGGTGATGCAAGATGTTGCAACGAGGGAAATTAGATCGCGGCGTGCTAGAAATGGTAGATACGGAAAGTCTGGTTCCGCAGAATCATCTGCTGCGGAAAATTGATGTGGCAGTAAACTGGGAACGGGTGTACGAGATGGTGGAGCCGCTGTACAGCGAGGATAACGGCCGACCCAGCGTAGACCCGGTTGTTCTGGTGAAGATTGTGCTTATCCAGCACCTGTACGGCCTGCCCTCTCTGCGCAGAACAGCGGAGGAGGTTTATGTAAACGCAGCCTACCGCTGGTTTCTGGGCTACACGCTTCAGGAGGAAACGCCCCACTTTTCTACGGTGAGCTACAATTTCCGCCACCGCTTTACAGAGGAAACAGTCAATCAAATCTTTACGTGGATTCTGGAGGAAGTCGCGGACGCGGGCTATCTTTCACCCCAAGCGGTATTTATTGACGGAACCCACATCAAAGCCAGCGCCAACACGAAAAAACAGGTCAAGGCAGTCATTCCGGTGGCCTCCAAACGCTATGCGCAGGAACTGATGGAAGAGGTGAATGCCGACCGGGAAGCCCACGGCAAGTCACCGTTTGAGGATTATGAAGCCCCACCCGTACCGCCAAAAAAGCGCCGGGACAACACCTCCAAAAAGAAGCTGGCCCGCCGGAAAAAGGAAAAGAAAACCCGCACGGTGACAAAGAGTGTAACAGACCCGGACTGCGGGCTGTTTGTGAAGGGAGAGCACGAGCGTAAGTTTGCCTATGAAGCCCACACCGCCTGCGACAAGAACGGTTTCATTCTGGAAACCGTGGTCACGGCGGGAAACGTCCATGACAGCGTGGCTTTTGATGATGTATATGACAAGGTAACAGCGTCCTTCCCCGAGATTGAGACTGTCGTCGCCGACTCCGCCTACAAGACGCCCCATATCTGCAAGAAGGTTTTTGAGGATTCCCGCATACTGTCCACAGCCTACAAGCGCCCCATGACCATGAAAGGCGTCCACGGGTGAAGCTTAAATTTGCTGCCATGAATCTCAAAAAGCTAGCCAAATGGAAGTGGAGGACTTCTTTGTTCCGTTTCCGATACTCCCTTTTCTGGCTTAAATATAGCCAGAACCCGGTTTGCGCCGTTGCGTAATCCGAGTTCTTCGACAGACTGAGGGGTCCATCATTTGATGAAGGGCCCCTTTTCAGCGGATGATCTCATGCGAAGGGTGCGCTTTGACGGCAAGAACCGCCTGAACCAGAGCAGTGGCCACCTGTGCGGCGCGTTCCCGCTCGTGTTGATCGCGGATATCAAGATCACCCTCTATCACATATAAAGGTGGAAGCTTATTAAGCGTGAGAGCCAGCACATCTTTTCGGCACCTTTCACAGGTGCAGCATTTAAACTTTTTGAGCGCTGCCTCCAGCCGTTTTTCAACAAAAGCTTCCATTAGATTAACCAGTGGCGACTCAGCGGGTGCTACCGGGGTTTGTATGCCGGGCTGCACGTCTTCCGCCACAGGCAGACGCTCTATTCCGGCAGATACTTCTGTCAACCCTGCTCCAGATTTCACCCCTGGCAGCTTTTGGCTCTGGCCTTCGCCAGATGGCGAAGAAATAATAACTTCAACGGGCGTCTGAATGCTGACATCTAACATCGCCGCAGAAATATTTTGCGGCAGCGTTTCTTTCATGCCCCCGTCTCGAGCTACTTTATCAGTAATACTGTCGGTTGCCATCGCTGTCGGCAGAATTTTTTTATACATGAGTTCTCTGTCGATGTCTTTTTTCGAACGGGCCAATACTACATTCCCCTCTCGATCAGTTCTTGCGCAAAGTTCATATAATCCTTGGCGGCCGGGCTGGTGCGCGAATAATTAAAAATACTCACCTGTGCCGACTGCGCCTCAGAAACAGTGACGCTTGAGCGGATTTTTGTTTTAAACAATGGAATATTAAGGGACTTTGCAACCATTTCTGCCGTGCCCATAATCTCCTTGGCGAGAACAGTGCGCGGATTGAATCGGTTGAGCAAAATACCGGCAAATTCCAGCTTGGTGTTACAATAGCTCTTGATATGCTGAACCGACTCGTGCAGTTGAGCCAGCCCTTGCAGACTAAAAATATCGGACAGTACAGGAACAATAATATAGTCCGACGCAGTAAAAGCGTTGATTGTTAAAATACCAAGATTGGGTGGCGTATCAATAAATATGTAGTCATAATAGGGCTTCAATGGTTCAAGAACATCCCGCAGCAGATATTCGCGCCCCTGATCGGTAAAATCCAGCTCGGTGCTGGAAAGCAGTATGTTTGAAGCAATTAAGTCGCACGACTCAACATGTTGAATAGCGTGCTGCGGCTTAACCGCGCCTTTAAGCACATCGTAAATTGAGGCAGACAGCTCATTGTCTCCCTTGGCGCTGAAGGTCAGATTGCCCTGTGGGTCAAGATCCACCGCCAACACGCGAAAACCCTTTTTGCTAAACGCGGCAGCGACGGCACCTGTTGTTGTGGTTTTACCCACTCCACCCTTTTGATTAGTAACGGATACGACTTTACACATACTGCCGATTCTCCTTATGTAACTAGAAAAAACCATCATTAAAACCATTAAGAC
>DATMYZ010000129.1:0-2585 GCA_035560675.1 Clostridia bacterium | reverse complement strand
GTACCGATACCGGGCGTCGTCACAACAGCTATTGAAACTTTAAAGAAAAAGGAGAATGACAAATGAACATCTTTGAAAATATCAACATAATCGAGGTATTGCAGTGGGCGGGGCTGCTGCTGTTTGGGGTGGGGCTGGCCTACTATCGCACGAACGCCAAGCTACAGCAGTATGTCGCTGGATTGATTGCACAGGCCGAGACGGCCTATGACGGTACCAAGACCGGCGGCGTAAAGTTTGAGTGGGTATGCAGCAAAATCTATTTGATGGTGCCCGTGCCGTTGCAAGCGATCATCAATAAGCAGATGATCGAAACCATTGTGCAGGGTACATTTAATAGCATGGCGGCGTATGCCAAGGCACAGCTTGATAAGCTGGTGGATACGGCTATACCCGTCACTGTACATACGGAGGATAAGTAAATGAAGGGCATTGACGTTTCGCATTATCAGGGCGTAATTGACTGGGCAAAGGTCAAAGCTGCTGGTTATGAGTTTGGGATGATTAAGGCCACTTATGGCTGGGATAACGACCAACAGATTGACCCGAAGATGCTGACCAACATCGCCGGGTGCGAGGCCGCGGGGCTGCCTTATGGCTTCTATCATTATTCATATGCCGAAAGCCCGGAGGACGCCGCACAAGAAGCGGCGTTTTTTCTGCGGCATATTGCGCCGTACAAGCCCACCATGCCGGTAGCGTTCGACTTTGAAGAGCCGTTCCAGATCGGCGGGACGAAAAACGGGGTAAAATACTCCGGTTACAGTCTGGAAAAGCAATTGTGTATCATTGAGGCATTTTTAGGCACCATCGAAAAGGCCGGTTACTTCGGCATGATCTATATGAGCGCGTACTATTTGCAAAAGCTGTATAACTACGCACCGGACAGGGTGGCCAAGTTTGCGGCGTGGGTGGCGCAGTATGCCGGTGCCTGCACTTACACGGGTAAGGTGGGCATATGGCAGCATGGCGTGATTGGTTCATACGGCACCAAGGGCAAGGACTACACGATTGACGGCGCGGTGCCGGGCGTGGGTGCCAACTGCGATGTGAATGTGTGCTATACCGATTACCCGGTCATCATTAAAAAGGCCGGCCTCAACGGCTGGAGCAAAACGGACGAGCCTAGCAAAGACGCCGACGCGGAGCCGGATTATAAGGCGCTGTATGAGGGACTGTTGGCCAAGCTGCGGACGCTGGTTAATGTGGATTAAAGAGAATAGTAATGTGACAAAGGGGCCTTCTGATTTTTTATCAGGAGGCCCCTTCGCTTTGCCATTTTGTATTTTAAAAGAAGTTGTCAAGTAAAGGCTTTTTATACTTGTTCTAAGTAACGTTTAATTTTTCAACAAAATTTGGCTTTTTTTATCAGAAATGCCTTGGAATATGCTATAATCACTTAAAAAGCAGGATTGGATTCTATCTTATTCAACACACGAAGGGGGAACTGGGATGTCCATTGCTATTTCTCCATTAGAATTGTTATTAGACGATGAAAACCCACGTTTTGTTGTTTTGAGCAGCCGAGAACAAGCAGACATCAGGAAATACTTAGTTACATACGAAGATGTATGTGCGTTAGCGGTAGGGATTAATAATTACGGAGGAATTTTACTCGGTGAACGAGTTGTTGCTCTCAAACGCGGCGAAAAGTATGTAGTAATAGAGGGCAACCGAAGAACGTGCGCTTTGCAGTTGCTGTTAAATCCTGAACTTATTCCAGACGGTTTTCGCCATCGCTTTCCTGCGGCGTCTGATAGACTGATAGAAGCCTGTCAAACAATCGAAGTTGATCTCGTGCCAACCCGTGAGGCAGCTTTGGAATTAATGACTAAACGTCATATCGAAGGCGTAAAGCAATGGAAACCGTTGGCCAAAAAACAATTTTTCGCATCAAACTATGCTGTTGGGCGTACAGTTTCTAATCTATCCATTATTACAGGCATGAAAGAAAGCGATATTAAAGCGGATATCAGAGATTACAAATTTTTCTTAGCCGCCTATACCACATATTGTGCCTGTCATCTTGACTTTCACGGACAGATTGTCGATTTGAAAATCGATCCTTTTTTGCGTCTTTTCAAAGCCTTGTTTGCCTTTAATGGGACAAAAGTGAAACCTGTGGATATTTTAAGAATAACCTATACAGAAAGTCATGATACTGTAAGTGGTTTGCCTGCTGAAATTTTTATGGGCATTGTTCAGAGAGCTTTTGAAGAAGCAACGATCACTGAGCGAGTCAATACACGTAATACCCTCGAAGATGTTACTGGGGTTATTGTGGCTCTTAATGCTGTTATTCAAGCTGAGGCAGTCAATGAGAGTGAAGGTTCAAATTTGCAAGATAACAATAACTTACAGCACGCTTCTGCAGGGAACAATTCCAGCGGGGCAACGCCGCAAAGCTCTGCTAATACCGCGAATAGCACTAACGGGTCTACTGGCGGAGCGTCTACCGAAGTTAATACATCTAGTGAAAATAATTCGACTTCGGGCATCTCTCCTAGTGAACCGGCTTCTGCCGAACCTGCTCCTGGTGGGCCTACCCCCGGCGGGCCAGCTCCCAGAACGTTTTTTGAAGCACT
>DATMYZ010000128.1:0-5239 GCA_035560675.1 Clostridia bacterium | reverse complement strand
ATATGTGGGCGTGCAGCAAAACCCAATCGGTTTTGTCGCACGCCTACGGTTGTGTCCCCCAAATGATTTGTAGCTTTATAGTCAAAAACGGTAGAGGACTTATAGCCCTCTACCGTTTTAATAAAAGTAAAGCTTAATGTTGCTCGTCAGTCGGATAGCGGGAATTCAGCCAGTCCCAGTAAGAGACATCAGAATTGGGGTCAAAGCGTTCGACGCTACCTTCATTCGTTTCTTCTTCCTTTACATCGTGGAGCGTACAGACCTCCGGCAAGGCATCAAGCCTATACCATCCCACCGCTGTGCTGGTGCATTTGTCAGAGGCAAGCAAACCCGATTCGGTGCAATAGGTACGTTCAACAACATTGGGGGAATCTGTAAAGCCGATAACCGGCAGGTTGGCGTGAATTGGTGCCATAACATTGCGGTAGATCAAGGGTGGCGGATAATAATAGCCGGAATAGTTGATATTTTCCATCTCGTCGTAACCAAGATAGCACACGCCGACATAATAGGGGGTCACGCCGATAAACCATTCGTTATAGTCGTTATCTGACGTGCCTGTTTTACCCGCAATCGGCATATCAGAACCGGGGAAATGTGCGTTAGTACCGGTACCGGGGGCTGCGGCTGTTACACGCTGTAAAAGCTTATTCATAATAGTGGCAGTCTCCTGAGAGATGACACGCTTGGGAACAGCCTTGTTTTCAAGAATGATGTTGCCCTCGGAATCAATGACCTTCGTGTAGGAATGTGGCGCGGTATAAAGCCCGCCGTTGCCGAAAATCTGATAGGCACCAGCCATTTCAAGAGGCGTTACACCGTTGGTCAGAGCGCCCAGCGCCATAGGTGCCAGCGCGACGTCGGTATAAACCTTGCCATTCTTAGCTTCGCTTTCTACCAAGTTTTTAAAACCGAGCGAATCACGCAGAAAATTAAAACTGGTGCGTGGCGATAGCATTTGTACCAGTTTAACTGGTATAGTATTTGCTGAGCGCTGAATCGCTTCGGTAATAGTGATCGGGCCCTTGTATGAGTTGTAGAAGTTCTTCGGATACAACGACTCGGGGTCTTCGGGGTCAAGCTGTATCGGACTGTCTTCCCAGATCATGGACCAATTTATCATGCCGTACTCCAGCGCCAGCGAATAAGAAGCCAGCGGCTTAATAGTAGAACCGGGGTGGCGTACTGCGCTGGTAGCTCGGTTAAAGACAAGTGCACCGGTCTTTTCGCGGTTTGAACCGACGATAGCCTTGATCTCGCCGTTGAAATCCAGAATGACAAACGCCGACTCAGGGTATTCCTTATTTCGGATGGTCGGAAAGGTTTCGGGATTCAGATACTTCTCCTCGAGATAGTCCTGCATTTCGGCATCGACGGTCGTGTAAATTCTAAAACCGCCGGTGCGTAGTGCTTCCTTTGCGCCCGATTCGGTGTACCCGGCTTTTTCGACCAGATCTTTGCGCACTTCATCATAAACCGTGTCAATAAACCAGTTTTGAACTGTGTCGAGCTTCTGGACGTATTCGTCCTTTTTAAACACCATTTCTTGAGAAATTGCCGCTTCATATTCCTCGTCGGTCAGCATCGGCGTACCATCAGGGTGCGTTTGCTCTTTCATCATACCCAGAATCATGAGCTGGCGGGTATGGTTATCTTCAGGATTGGAAAAAGGGTTCCACTTGGTGGGATTCTGGGTAATGGCAATCAGCGAGGCCGATTCCGCTGCGGTTAGATCAGAGACATTCTTGCCAAAATAAAGGTTTGATGCCGATTGTACACCATTTTGACCGTTGCCCAGCGCTATGGTGTTGAGATAAACCTCCAAAATCTGTTCTTTAGAATAATTTTTCTCAAGATTGATGGCACGGAAAATCTCGCGCACCTTGCGGCCAACGTCAAACTCGTTGTCGTTGGTCACGTTTTTTATGACCTGCTGCGTAATGGTTGAGCCGCCGAACATATCCTGCGCGAAGGGGTTGGCGTAGTTTACCACAGCTGCTACTGTGCGTTTAATATCAATGCCGGAATGGCTCCAGAAGCGCTTATCCTCAACGGCGACTGCCGCATCCTTAAGACTTTGCGGAATGTCGGAATAATCGATCCAGATGCGATTTTCGTTGTTCTGCACGCGTTGCATCTCGAAATATTCGTCGCTATCCTCTTTTTTGGCATAAATGATGGTTGTGAAGCTCATCTTTACGTTATCAAGCTCCACCCGGTCACTGGCATCCAACGTATTAAGAACATAGACGGTAAG
Organism: Clostridia bacterium; assembly: GCA_035560675.1. GTDB lineage: Bacteria > Bacillota > Clostridia > Oscillospirales > Ruminococcaceae > Yanshouia. Next base: position 2,982 of record DATMYZ010000128.1, on the reverse strand, counting down.
TACTGACGCAACAATACAGCCCGTTATAATGCCGATCATGATAATTACGGCAAAAATTTTGCCGAAAATGGTGATCGGATTATAGCGGGGCTTGCGCTGACGGCGCTTTGACGGCCGGTTTTCCGGTTGTCTGGTGTTTTCAACTGACACCAAATCACTCCTTTTACTATTGCATGGCAAAAGCCAAACTGAAATAAGCTGCATATCATGGTGATATCATTGTCAGGATATCACCGCTTAGTATAGCATAAACACAAGGTTTTGTGTACATGTATTTTGCCCAAAACTCTTAGTGCCAAAGCGCATACCGCGCCGAATTCGGGTCAACAATATTTCTGATAACAACCGTATGCATATAAGGGGGATGAATCTGTCGAAGATTTGTCCGTTTCTATTAAAATTTGCGCAGGAGATGATAGCTGTGAAGAAAAAAGTGGGCTGGTTTGGTATTGTGGCGCTGTCAACGGCTATATTGGGCGGCGGCGCTTTCGGTATATGGGCAAAAATTCAGGCGCCGGATATTCCGCAGGCGGCGATGGATGTTGAGTCGGGGGTCAGCGCGGAGCAGACGCAGCAGAAGCCGCGTTATTTGTTGTCGGGATATCAAGGGAAGCTTGCGGTGTTTATGATTGGCAAAAAAGAGCCCGAGTTGGTATTTGACCGCTATTTGCATTACCTCCCCGATGTAGACCGTCAACGCCTTGAAGAGGGGATTGAAGTCTCAGATTATGCCGAGCTGCTTCAGTTAATTGAAGATTATACGAGTTGACCTTATATTAGTGGCAGATTTTCTTAAAAATATTGCATAAAACCCTCTTTGTCATAACCGATTGACGGATGAAAACAAATTGTAACCACTCCTTAATTAACAAAGGATGAATTCATGTGCTTAATGCGATATGATAAGACCATCAAATCTATTTAATGAGGAATGGCTGATGACCTTTAAATTCGCACATAACAATATCAATGTCTGTGATTTAGATGCTAGCATTGCGTTTTATAAAAAAGCACTTGGATTAAGCGAAGTGCGCCGCAAAAGTGCTGCAGATGGCAGTTTTACGCTTGCGTTTCTCTCGGACAGCAGCAGCGAGCATCAGCTTGAGCTGACTTGGCTGCGCGACCATACAGACCCTTATAATTTAGGTGAGAACGAGATTCATATCGCGTTTCGCACCGACGATTTTAATGCGGCACACACGCTGCACAGCGAGATGGGCTGCATTTGCTACGAAAATAAGGGCATGGGCATTTACTTTATCAGCGATCCGGACGGCTACTGGCTTGAAATTCTGCCGCCGGAGCGCCATTAACATCAGATTTTTCGGTAAAAAGGCACTCTCCTAAAGCCTTGTTTACCTTCATAAACGGGGGCGCTCTCCGCTAAACGGCCCCCAAGTTCGTTCAAACTCTCCTTAAATACAGAGGCTCGCCCATGAAAGGCGAGCCTCTGTTATTTTATTTTACCCGGCATGATTCGCTGACAATGGGAATAGCCTGTTTAAAGGAGGGGATACCATTGACCGACATGCTGCTTGAACACGCCGCTGGTGCCCTGTGGGGCCCGTTTACTATGGCTTTAATTTTAGGGCTGGGCGGATATTTAACGGTAAAAACCCGTTTTTTTTCACTCAGAAGCCTACCACAGGCGTTTAAAAACATTGTTGGTGATATAAGCGCCAACCGAAAAGAAAAACGCGACGTGTCTGCCTTTATGGCAATGAGCACCGCTCTGGGGGCTACGATGGGCACCGGCAATATCGTTGGAGTTGCTACAGCTGTTGTGGCAGGCGGGCCTGGCGCGGTGGTGTGGATGCAGCTGGCCGCTCTCGCCGGCATGATGATTAAATTCGCCGAGGTGGCGCTTGCGGTCAAATATAAACGACAGGGTTCAGGGCCGATGGGCTACCTGCATGCGCTTGGCAAAATGGGCAGTGTGCTGGCTGTGTTATTTGCTATCAGTTGCGTTGCAGCCTCGCTCGGTACTGGTAATATGACGCAATCTAATTCCGCGACGCAGGCACTGCATTACTTTTCGGTTTCGCCCATGCTGTGCGCTGTTGCGCTCGGCCTGTTTACCTGGGTGGCGACCGGCAAGGGCGTCAGGGGAATTATGCTGCTGTCCGCGTGGATCGTACCAATCATCACGGTTGGATACTTGCTGCTGTCAATAGCAGCGGTGTGGCAGGGCAGGGCAAATCTGTTCAATGCGGTCGGCGATATGTTTGCGCAGGCATTCGGACTGCGGGCAGCTGCGGGTGGAACCATCGGTTACACTGTGCGCAGCGCTATGCGTTTTGGCTTGGCGCGGGGTGTGTTTTCCAATGAGGCTGGCATGGGCTCTAGCCCTATTGCGCATTCGCAATCAGATTGCAGCGAACCGGTGACTCAGGGCATGTGGGGGATTTTAGAGGTATTGATTGACACGACTCTTTCCTGTACGCTAACGGCGCTCGTGCTGCTGACCGCAGACAGCGGTAAGCTGCTGGATGGCGTGCACGACGGTGCCGCGTTGGCCATCCGCTGCTTTTCCACGCTGCTGGGCGAGCAATGGGGAGCACTGGTAGCAGTGTTCATCGCGCTTTTTGGCGTGACCTCGGTGTGCGGATGGTATACCTACGGCAAAACTGCACTACAGTACCTTCTTCCAAAATCCAATATGGCACCAAAGCTTTTCCGCCTTTTATATGCGGTCGGGGTTTCTCTTGGCGCGCTGTGGAGCGTGCGTAAAATTTGGATTTTAAGCGATCTTTTAACCGGATTAATGATGGTTTTTAATATGTCTGGACTGCTGTTCCTTTCACAGGAAGTACCCCAATTAGTGCGCACGTATGATCGAAAGCGCAAAGGCTGAGATGTTTTTGAACATAATGCTTGCGTCGCAGTCAGTGCTGTGTTATGATAACAATCGTTGGGAATGAAGTTCTCCCCTGGATCATCCAAAACCGCTTTTAAGCTGATGACTTCTGCGATATTTTACGC
>DATMYZ010000127.1:0-23335 GCA_035560675.1 Clostridia bacterium | reverse complement strand
ATATATAGGAGTCCTGATAATGCCGATTAATATTCCTACCACATTACCTGCTACAAAGGTCTTGGAAGCTGAGAACATCTTTGTGATAAGCGAGGAGCGTGCCCGCAATCAGGATATTCGCCCGCTTCGCATTATCATACTAAATCTCATGCCTAAAAAAATCGAAACAGAAACGCAGCTGCTGCGCCTGCTTGGCAATACGCCTATTCAGTCTGATGTTGAACTGCTTCAAATTGGCGGGCATGTCCCAAAAAACACGCCCAGTGACCATCTGTTTAAATTCTACAAAACCTTTGACGAGATTAAAGATCAGCGTTTTGACGGCCTGATCATTACCGGTGCACCTGTTGAGCTTCTACCCTTTGACGAAGTGGATTACTGGAATGAGCTTTGTGAAATCATGGCGTGGTCTTTGACGAATGTCTATTCCACCATGCACATTTGCTGGGGTGCGCAGGCTGGGCTCTTTTATCACTATGGTATTGACAAGATTGAACTGCCCGAAAAGATGTTTGGTGTGTTTGAACACACGGTTTCAAACCGGAACCACCGCCTGATGCGTGGCTTTGATGAGATATTCTGGGTGCCGCACTCGCGCCATACGACCGTATCTGAAGGCGACATTGAGAAGGTAGACAGTCTGGAAATTCTTGCATGCTCTGAAGAAGCCGGTGTATATTGTATCGCAGGGCGCAACGGGCGCCAGTTTTTTATTATGGGGCACAGCGAATACGACCGAGAAACACTTGCCGGTGAATATTTCCGAGACCTTAATAAAGGAATGGACATCAAGCTGCCCCGGCATTATTTCCCGGGTGATGACCCTGAAAAATCCCCGCCGCTTTGCTGGCGCGCGCATTCCAGTCTGCTGTTTTCAAACTGGCTCAACTACTTTGTGTATCAGGAGACACCGTTTGACCTTGCCCAGCTCACCCCGCACAGCAAGGGGGGACATTAGATGATGAGAGCGGTCATATTCGACATGGATGGCACCCTGCTTGATTCCATGGCCATGTGGTACGGCTTGGCGCCCAGCTTTTGCAAAAAGCATAACATTTCCTGGTCTCAGCAGCTCGCCGACGATCTGCTCGGTATGGAATTTCCCGAAGCAGCCGACTATTTTATCGGTAGGTTTCCACAACTTAATATGACGCCACAAGGGCTGATAGCAGCGTGGAATGGCATGATACATTTTAGTTATCTTAACGAGGTGTTGCCAAAGCCATTTGCTATCGACTACATGAAACAGCTCAGCCGGCGCAATATTCCCTGTGCGATTGCCACCATGACCACCCACGCGCTGGCCGACGCAGTACTGGCGCACCACGGCATCACGCCGCTGGTACAAATTGTTCTTACGCCCGAAGATGTCGGCGGCATTGGTAAAGACAGACCCGACATCTATCTTGAAGCGGCGCGCAGACTGGGCACCCCCGCAAACCAGTGCGTTGTATTTGAGGACACTCTGTATGCCATGCGAACCGCGTCAAAGGCCGGTTTTACAGTCTGGGCGGTTGACGAACCGTTGCAGCAGAGCCGGCGCGAAATAGAAACCACCTGCCACCGCTATATCAGTAGTTTTAAGGAGCTGCTCGACGATCTATCTGAATAACTGCGAGGTAATCTCGGGATGAATAACATTGTATTGCGAATGGCCCGCGAGGCTGACGCTCAGAACCTGTTGGATATCTACACGCCTTATATTGAAAATACTGCCGTTACTTCTGAAGAAGCTGTTCCCGCGCTGCCAGAATTCAAAAACCGCATGACCGACGCGCTTTTAAAGCACCCTTATATTGTCTGCGTCATTGACGAGAAGATTGTCGGCTATGCCTATGGGCACCAATACCGGAACCGTTCGTCTTACCGCTGGGGGGCCGAGCTTTCGGTGTATGTTTCAGGTGACTGCCAGAGCAGCAATGTCGGCGTTGCATTATATAGTGCATTGATTGCGGTTTTGCGGCTTCAGGGTTATCAAACTGCTTATGGTATCGTGATATTGCCCAATCTGCCGAGCCAGCGTCTGCACGAGTACCTGGGCTTCTCTGCCAAAGGTATCCTGACGAATGCGTGCTGTAAAATGGGTGGCTGGCACGATATTGTCACCTATGAAAAACACATTGGCACCTTTCCAGCCAATCCGCCAGAAATTACGTCGGTGACCGCCCTCGACAGCTGGGATCTGAGAGACATCTATAACAGATATGCTTCGGTTGTCAGCAACCGTAAGACGATTTTGCGACTTAACAAAAGCCGCAATGGTTTTTGGGCGATACCTTAATCGGTATCGCCCTTTAATACAAACTGCTTTAGCATCAGAAAAGCCGCCACACCGAGCAGAGGTATATTGGGTCTGTGTTCAATCAGCCTCCAAATGCTTGCGACCAGAATCCCCACCGCTACCAATCCGCCGACAATGTCGGGCAGCAGCGTTTTCTCGGTATTAAACACCGCGGCATAAAGCAGTCGCAGCATACTGCCGCCGTCCAACCCACGCACCGGCAGCAGATTAAAGACTGATAACAACAGACTCATTGTTGCTATCCGCGGAGCAAACGGTTTAAGCAGCAACGCAAAAACGATGCCTGCCAGCGGTCCGGCTGCCAAAATGCCCAGCTCCTGGCCCAGACCGGGCAGGCGGCGGTAATATGGAACAATACGTGCGCAGCACCCGCGCAGCTGCAGCTGTAAAACGCCGTTGTTGGTGGCAATTAGTGCCAGACAGTGGCCAGCCTCGTGCACTAGCGCAGCCAGCAGTAAACAAAGCGCATCTCCACCAAAATAAACTGCAACTGTAATTACCGTAAAAAACCAAAAATCGCAGGTAATCAGCGGCCTTTTTTCATAGGCCTTTATAAAGCCTGCCATCGGGCACACTCCGCCAGCGGGTTAGCCGCCTTGCCATTGATAATCAGTTCAAAATGCAGATGCGGTCCGGTCGAAACACCAGTGTTACCCACATAGGCCAACGTCTCGCCCTGCCGCAGACGCATCCCCACCTTGACGGCGATAGCATTGCAGTGGCAATAGCGGGTCTGGAATCCGCCGTGATCCAGCGTGACAAAATTGCCGTAAATCTGTGAGCTTCCGGTTTCCACCACTACACCGGGCCAAGCAGCACCAATCGGGGTATTTAACGCCGCAGCAAAGTCCGCTCCAGTATGAAAATCCGGCTTGCCGGTAATGGGATGCTTTCTTGCGCCGAACGGCGAGCTTAGAATACCCTGAACAGGCAGTCGCATGGGCGTCGACAGCAGTGGCGTCATATTTGTGACGCCGTCTGGCAAATCATTTTCGGTCTGGGGCAGAAACAGCAGTTGACCGCCCTGCCCGTCCGGTGTGGTCACATTAATACGCGGCGAGGCACCCACTTGGCTTAGAATAAGCTCAATAATGCTTCGCAGGCGAGAAATTTTGTCAGACTCCGTTACTTTCTGCACGACCGAAAAAACCTCCACAGCTTCAGTTTCTTTAGAGATCAGTGTAAAAAAAGCAGTTTTAATATCGGTCATTCCCATGATACTGCTCATGATGAACGCCGCTGTAACCATCATAATACAAAGCATACTTTGCAGCAGCGTCGCAAGCATAAATTTACCTTCCTGCCCGTCGCTGTGCGTGCCAGTCCGGCGGCGCGCCGAAGCGCCAAAAGCAGAATGCGTTTTCCGGCCAGCCATGTCCACACCCCCTCAAAGAAAATTATGCGATGAGGCTGAAACTTATTCCACCAACATACCAATGTGATAAAATATGCCGATATATCGTCGTGGTTCCGTAACCGACAAAATACGTTCAATTAGGGTTGATTTTTAAACGCTTATGTGATATTCTTATCAAGCTGACCCGTTTGAGCAACAGATGTATGCGTATCGCTGGCATCGTTGTTTTTAGCGGCAGCCGTTAGATTCTCTGGAGAGTCCCGCAAAGGGCGCCGAAGGTGTAAGTTTGCTTAAGAAGCAAGCGATCTCTCAGGCAAAAGGACAGAGTTTGGTATCTCGCCCGCTCAGATATCACTATTGTCATTTCTCCGGAAAGTCGAGACGAAAGTTTCGGCTTTATTTTTTGTATGCAGGAGGAAAAGGAATCATGTTAGCACGAATGGACGAACTTATTGTATGGTTTGATGATCTGGTGTGGGGGCTGCCTCTAATTGTATTCATTTTGATTACCGGCATTTATCTCACGGTGCGGCTTAATCTGCTACAGCTGTTTCATCTGCCCCGAGCACTTCGCTTTATGGTCAAAAATGAAGACAATGGTCATGGCGAGGTCACTAGTTTTGGCGCGCTGTGCACCGCCATGTCGGCCACCATCGGAACCGGCAACATCGTTGGTGTGGCCACCGCCATCTATTCCGGCGGCCCCGGCGCACTATTCTGGATGTGGGTTGCCGCCTTTTTCGGTATGGCCACCAAATACGCAGAAGGTGTATTGGCCATAAAATACCGTGAAATTGCGCCAGACGGGCATGTTCTGGGCGGACCTTTCTATTATATAGAGCGCGGCATGGGTAGCCAATGGCGCTGGCTTGCCAAACTGTTTGCTTTTTTTGGCATGGGCGTAGGCCTATTCGGCATTGGTACCTTCACACAGGTCAATGGTATTTCTTCTGCGGTCAAAGGTTTTTTTGATGCCGAAGGCCGCTATACCATCTCGATGTTTGGCGCTCAATACTCGTGGGCGGTTATTATTGCGGGCATTATCGTCACCCTGTGCACAGCGATGGTTATATTGGGCGGATTAAAGCGTATTTCAATGGTAGCACAGATCATCGTGCCTTTTATGGCGGTCATTTATGTCATCTTCGGCGTTTTGCTGCTCATATGCAATGCCAATAGAATTCCACAGGCACTCAATCTGGTTATCACCGGCGCCTTTAACCCGCAGGCCGTCACTGGTGGCGTGGTCGGCAGCATCGCCATCGCCATGCAAAAGGGCATTGCCCGCGGTATTTTCTCAAACGAAGCGGGCCTTGGTTCTGCCCCGATTGCAGCCGCGGCAGCCCAGACCAAAGAACCGGTGCGTCAGGGTCTGGTGTCAATGACCGGTACTTTTATCGATACAATTATCATCTGTACAATCACCGGTCTTTGTATCGTAACCACCGGGACATGGAACATCGGCTTAAAGGGAGTTGATATCACATCTCAGGCCTTTCAGGACGGTCTTCCCTTTGATCCGCGCGTTTCTGCCTTTATCTTGATGCTTAGTTTGATTTTCTTCGCTTTCACCACCATTCTCGGCTGGGATTATTACAGTGAGCGCTGCCTGGAGTATTTCTCCAACGGCAGTCAGAAGGCCGTCATGGTTTACCGCTATCTGTACATTCTCGCCGTCTTTATCGGCCCCTACATGACCGTTGCAGCTGTTTGGAACATCGCCGACATCTTTAACGGACTAATGGCGTTCCCCAACCTAATCGCGCTGCTGGCGCTTTCCGGCGTCGTTGTCAAAGAAACCCGCGATTATTTCCGTCCCGAAAAGGTAAAATAGATACTCAGACTATAAAAAAAGGAACGGGCCGAACTTAACAGCCTGTTCCTTTTTTATATGACAAGTTTATTCCGCCAGATAGGTCAGTACCGCCGTTTGTTTAGGGGTATCGGCCAATACCTCAATGCTGTTCGTCCTGTAGATCACAGCGTCGTTGCACAACGCCACAAAATCGTCAAGTGTGGCAATGACGTCATACCCCAGCGACCCGTTGCGGTAGTGCATCGGAATAACAACGCGAGCGCTTATCGCGTCCGCTATTTCCTTGGCCTGTGCTGCGTCTATGGTATAAAATCCGCCGACCGGAATCAACAGTACATCCGTCCCACTTAGCACCGACAGCTGCTCTGCGGTCAGCTCGCAGCCAATATCACCCATATGAGCCAGGCGCATACCCTCGGCGGAAACAATCCGAATCGTATTCGCGCCTCGCTTTTCTCCCTTAACCTCGTCATGATAGGTCTGCAGCTCATTGGCAACAAATTTGGGAACAGCACCGCTGAGCTTCACTAGCTCCACGGCGTTATGATCGCCGTGCTGATGGCTGCAAAGCACTGCGTCAGCCGAAAGATTCTGCGGCAGCGGCGCATAACCCGGAACACGCCCGTCCTGATACGGGTCAAATATCACCGAACCCTGATCGGTCTCAACCTTAAAACAGGAATGACCATACCATGTAATTTTCATCATCATACCTCTTTTCTTTCAGCTTTTATCCTATTTTAACACAGGGAGCTGTTTTTAAACAACTCCATTGGGGTGTTAAATGCATGCATTTCACGGGCGTGGGCCTTCCCCCCGCGTTCTTCTCCCCTTTATTCTTAAAAGCCGCGAAGTCAAACGGCTTCGCGGCTTTTAAAATTATTCGCGCTGTGCGCTATTTATTCATGATAAACTGGTCAATCGAATCAGCGGCAATTTTGCCGGCACCCATTGCCAATATAACAGTGGCCGCACCAGTTACGGCATCGCCGCCAGCGTAAACGCCTGCGCGGGTGGTCGCCATATCCTCAGTGCAGACGAGGCAGCCCTTACGGTTAACCTCGATGCCGGGAGTGGTGTTCTTAATCAGCGGATTGGGCGAAGTGCCAATCGACATGATAACGGTGTCTACATCGATAACAAAGTTCGAACCTTCTTTTTCAATCGGACGGCGGCGGCCGGAAGCATCTGGCTCACCGAGCGTCATCTCAACACACTCAATGCCGGTGACATGCCCCTTCTCGTCGCCGAGAATCTGTACAGGGTTATTGAGCAACTTAAAGATGATGCCCTCTTCCATCGCGTGATGCACTTCTTCCGCTCTGGCAGGCAGCTCTTCTCTTCCGCGACGATAAACGATATAAACATTTTCAGCCCCAAGACGCTTTGCGCAACGCGCGGCGTCCATCGCCACATTGCCGCCGCCGACCACAGCAACCGAATTGCCATGGAAAATGGGCGTCATATAGTCGTCGAGATAAGCCTTCATCAGGTTGGTACGCGTCAGATATTCATTTGCAGAATAAACGCCAAGCAGGTTCTCACCCGGAATATTCATAAAGCTGGGCAGGCCGGCACCCGAGCCGATAAACACGGCCTCATAACCGCCTTCAAACAGCTCATCAACTGAGATAGTGCGGCCGACAATGTAATTGGTCTTCAGAGTGACACCTACTTCAAGCAGGTTATCAACCTCTTTTTTAACGATAGCCTTCGGCAGACGAAACTCCGGAATACCATACGAAAGAACGCCACCCGCAACGTGTAGCGCTTCGTAGATGGTAACCTCGTAGCCCTTGGCGGCAAGATCGCCTGCGCAAGAAAGGCCAGCGGGGCCGGAACCGACGATGGCCACTTTATGTCCGTTGGAAACGGGCTTCTCACCAACCGAAAAATTATGCTCACGCGCGTAGTCTGCGACAAAGCGCTCGATTCGGCCAATACCGACCGACTCCCCCTTGATGCCGCGGACGCACTTAGCCTCACATTGAGTTTCCTGCGGACAAACACGACCGCTGACGGCCGGCAGGCAGTTGGTGGAAAGAATGATGCGGAAAGCGGCCTCAAAATCCTCTTCGGCTACCTTTGCCAAAAACTCAGGAATGCGCACGTTGACAGGACATCCCGCGACGCAAGGCTTGTGTTTGCAGTTTAAGCAACGCTTAGCCTCGTCAACCGCCATCTCGGCGGTGTAGCCAAGGGCAACCTCTAAAAAGTTTTTATTGCGCACATTCGGATCCTGCTCCGGCATGGGCATTTTTGTTGCAATCATATTAGCCATGGCAATGACCTCCGTTTAAACCGAGTCGGCAAACATGCTCGTCCTTTTCTTTTTCCATCGCCTTGTAGAAGCTGTTGCGATTCATCAGCCCGTCATAATCCACAAGATGACCGTCAAAGTCGGGGCCATCAACGCATGCAAATTTGGTCTCGCCACCGACCGTCACACGACATCCGCCACACATACCGGTGCCGTCAATCATGATAGGGTTGAGCGAAACGATGGTCTTGATACCATATTTCTCCGTAACCTTAGAAACAAACTTCATCATCGGAATCGGACCGATAGCGATGACAAGATCATAGCCCTTGCCCTCGTTAATGAGCGTCTCAAGTTGGTTGGTAACAAAGCCATGGATACCGTATGTGCCGTCGTCGGTCGTAATATAAAGGTTGTCGCAGGCCGCTCTGAACTCGTCCTCAAGCATGACGATGTCTTTGGTCTTAAAGCCGGCGATAACATCGACCGGAATACCCATGGTGTGTAGCGCCTTAGCCTGCGGATATGCGATTGCACAGCCGACACCGCCGCCCACAACACAGGCTCTTGTAGCGCCTTCGTAGTGGGTGGGTACGCCGAGTGGGCCTACAAAGTCGGCGAGATAATCGCCCACTTCCATCATTGATAACTGACGGGTGGTCGCACCGGCAACCTGAAACATAATTGTAACCTCGCCGGTTGTAGGGTCGGCATCCGCAACAGTCAACGGAACGCGTTCGCCCTTTTCATCCACACGCAGAATGATAAATTGTCCGGCCTTAACGCGCTTGGCAATGTCAGGCGCATCCACCTTCATCAGCATTACGGCGCTGCTGAGGCTTCTTTTTTCCGTAATACGGTTCACACTCTCACTCCATTCAATAATAATCAGCCTATATTCGAGCTAATGTAATGTATTATATCGCAATCTCTTTCCACATGCAACAGGACATTCGTAGTTTTTTTAGGCATTTTACTGAAAAGACACTATTGCGCAGAAAATTACCACCATACATCAGTTTCGTAATAATAACACAAAAACAAAATTTAACCTCTGCCTTTTTACAGTTAAAATGGTTATTTGACAATCAGGGTGCACTCGGCTTTAAGGTCGCTGCGCCCCTGCACGGTGGCAATCAGCTTCATCTCGCCAGCCGTCTTTGCCTTGACCGACAGCTTGTTATCTAAGGAACCCATCTCAGCCGTCGTTCCGTCGCCGGCGGCTGCCCAAACTACGGTAAATTTGTCGTCGGTATCCCACGCAGCAGTTATCTCGACTTCTTCGCCGGGCGACAGTGTCAACTTCGTCTGGTTAAGGTGAAAATTTACTGCGCTATCACCAGTGCTCTGGCTGCTGCCAATGCCGTTATTGGCCAGATTAGCATCAGCGCTAGCGTTCTTGCCTGCGTCACCCACCGACTGGCCGCTCGTCTCGGTGCCGGTCAGGTTGCCCGAGCTGCCCATATATTTAAGGTAAGAGCCGATGGCATCGGCCAATCCGGCAGCTATATTAGTCTGATAATCGTCGTTGATCAACTTATGGTATTCGGTTTGGCTGGACATGAATCCGGTTTCTACCAAAATAGCCGGATACTGCATACTGCGGGTAACGTAATAATAGCCGAATTTCTGACCGCGGTTGGTAGTGCCAAGCGCCGAAGCGACATTGGTTGAAGCAAATTGCGCCAGCCCCGAAGACCAGTAATTAAAGTAATAAGCCTCCGTGCCTGCCGCCGTCGTATTATACGCCGAAGAGTTGGAATGCACGCTGATAAACAAGTGCGGATCAGCCGCCGAGGTACCGGCGACGCGCTGCTCAAGTGAGACGTAATTATACTGGTTGCTATTGGTTACCATCACTGTTGCGCCGCGGCTTTTAAGGATGCTCACCAGCTTTGCGGTAATGCCATAATTGACCACCCGCTCTGGGTAGGCCGACAGATAACCCAGCGCGCCGACATCGCTGCCGCCGTGACCCGGATCGATGACAATTTTAGCACCGCTCAAATCGCTGTTGGAGACTATGGGCGGGTTATTAAACTGCAACACCAAATTGCCGTCATTATCATAATAAGGATACATGCCCATAAACTTGCCGGACGACCGAAGCGTCAGCGTCATGGTGTCGCCCGAGAAAGTCACCGCCGAAAACAGCGGATTCTTTGAAAGCTTCATGCTGTCGGGCAGTGAATTAGTATAGTTGAATTTAAAGGTCAGCTTGTCCGCGGCATAGGTTGCCACATAAGAAACCTGCTGCCGAGTAGCCAAAATAATCTTGGTGTAGCGCGAATCGCTCTTAACAGTACAGCCGGTGATGCTGTTGCCCACCGCCGCCGAACTCACCGACACCGTCGCGATATCATCAGCAAAAACACGCAATCCGGACTGCAAACGGTAGAAGCTGTAAGTTTCGACCTTATTCTTATTGGTAAAACTATATTTTAATTCGTCGCCCACCACATAGTCCAAAGCGCCCTTAGGTAACGGAAAATAGGTCGGCTCAGAATACTGCGAAACAGTATCTCCCCTAAAGGTCTCGGCAAGATCGGCCGTCACCACCACCGGCGTTCCGTCAGAGGGCAGTACGCGCTTATTCACAATTATTGCGGCACCGCTCTTGCTTTTGGTTAGTCCGTTCCACTCGCCATATACCGTAACGGCACCAAGATTCTGGTCTTCGGCTGTGGCATCCGGCACGGAGAACACGCCGGTAAAACGTGCATATGCAGTATCGCGATATTCATCGTCCTGCTGATCACTAAGCTGCAGCGTCACGGTCTTGCCGCCAATAACGGCATAAACCTTTGCCTCAGCATAAGCGACGGAATCGATGGTCAGCTTCGTAGAGCCATCGACATTCAACGTGCCGCTGCCGGGCGAAACCTGCTTTACCACCTCGGTAATGCGGGTGATATTATAGGTAACGGTTTTGCCCTTATGGTTAATTTTAAAGATATTTTCACCTTCGGTCAACGGCATCTCAAGCTGGAAATAGCCATTTTGGTCGGTTTTTATCTCAACACCGTTGATTGTCGCGTCGGTATTGGGGTCGGTGTGCCCCGTGAACAGCACGGCCGGGTCAAACGAAGTAAAGGTGGTTTGGCTCGGCTTGGTCAGTTCAAGATCCTGCATGATGTGCTCAGCCTTGACACTACCTGCAAAGTAACCCACTAGCTTTGTGGCACAATCCTTTGGATTCTCTTGAAGCCGGGTCAGACTGTTGAAAATGCTGCCATCATAACTGGGCAGCTCACGCGCTTCAATGACCTGACGCGCCAGCTGGTCATATTCGCTCCAACCCACCGCATCAGTAACAGCGCGGTCAGCCGCATGTACAATGTAAAGTGGTGTGCCCGTTGTGTCAGTAACATTCGCCCACCATGAGGCCACCACCTGATAAGGCGTCTGGGCATCGTCAATCGAGCCGTAGGCTTTGACCGCGACAAAGTCGGTCAACCCGGTTTCCATAAACCGCATCGTGTCGGCATTGCCGTCGGCAAGCGCTGAAAAAGATGCCTTGGTGGCTGAGCCTTTGTCGTTTTCATAATCGTTGGCCCAGACCGCTTCGCTCAAAAGCCCCACAGTCACCGATGGAGCCGTGCGGTCAAATTCGTCCCGCACCAGCATCAGCAGCGTTTCAGGAACCGCGCGCATATAGGTTTCGAAGCCGATGCCACCGCCCAACGCCAGATAATTTGAATAGCTCTTTTTGCTCTGCACATTATAATAGCCGTCCAGCAGCACGCCGTCGGGCTGATATTTTGCGGCAAATAACGCAATGTCGGTTGTCACGCCGTCAATCAACTTTGCAGTCGCCTTGCCCAGTACGGCAATTTTATCGGTAAAATTAACATCGGTTATGTAATAGGTGGTGTAAACATAGAGCCCGGCTTCACGTGCCTGTGCAATGGCAGAAAGCAGCGGATCTAAATGCCCCTCCTCCGTCATCAGGCAGGGCATAAACGACGACGGGTACAACACATTGCCGTCAGCGCCAAGCGTATCAATCACCACGGCGTTCATCGTCAACGCCTGGGCGGCATTTATCGCCTTATCGATACCGGCGGCTATTTCCTCGTCGCTGCCCGTTACCGGAAAATCCACCCCCGGTTTTAGAGTCACGGCGCGCAGCTCATCAGGAAAAATCTTTTGAGCTGCGGGCTGGGCGTCCGGCACAGACGAGGCATCCGGCGTGTCCGATCCACCGCCGCTTATCGGTTCACTCTGTGCCGTTGAAGAAGACTGGCGCCCCTCGCCAATAGCGGCTTTATTGACGAATAAAGGCGAATTGTCCTTGTTGGCGAGTACTGCAAGCACACCGGTTGCCGCTGTCAGCAGCACCAGTGTGACGCAAAGAACTATTGCCATATGCTTTTTACTCTTTTTAGTACGTCTTGCCACCATTGTTCCCCTTTGGCATTGGTTTTGCATTAAATTGCGCCGCGGTTTTAAAATACGGTCTTCAGGTTGGCGCGCTCTTTAGAAATGTGGCTCATTACAGCGCTTTCAGGGTTAAAGAGCGAATCGTAACGATAGAGCAAAAAGCCCTGATAAGACGACGCTTCACGCGCTTCGTCCACCATGTCGCGCAGCATGGTGCTGCAGTTGACCCACTCATTTGCACCGCTGCCGGCCCATTTGTCTGAAACACCGCATTTATACACCGCCAAACCGACATAGAGCGTCACGCCCGAACCCCGGGCCATTTTATCCCACAACGCCAACGAGCTGCTGTAGGGTACTGAATCATTGTCAAAGCCATAATAAATCTGCGGGCAGATATAATCGACATAACCGCTGTTTGACAGCCACTTTTCAACATCGGCGAACTGACCGTTGTAGTTGTTATCGATCCGTGCCTGCGGGCTGATACCGAATAACACCGAAGAATCGGCCGCCTTCACCGCCGCATAAACCTGACGCACCAGCGTATTAACATTCTCTCGCCGCCAATCAGCCTGCGAAAGCGACCCACCTGCCGAGCGGTAGTCACGATAATAAGCCGCATCGAATGCCTCATCAGTTGTCGGATAGAAATAGTCGTCAAAATGGATGCCGTCCAGATCATAGTTTTCCACCAGTTCGACAACGCCCTGTGTGATGATTGAGCGTGCGGTCTTGCTGGCCGGATTGTAGAAAATACCGCCGTTATAAGAAATGGCCGTGTCCTTGCCCTGCCGGATCGCCTGAACCGCAGGGTTTGAAGACGACAGCTCCCGCGTGCTGCCGACAGCTAGCACCCGATAGGGATTTATCCACGCTTCGATGCGCAGGCCATACTTTTTGGCAGTCCCTATCATGATATCCAGCGGATCGTAGCCAGGGCTATTGCCCTCGGTACCGGTTAGCACATAGCTCCACGGAAAAATATCTGAAGGATACAACGCGTCTCCAAACGGGCGCACTTGCACAAAAACCGTGTTCAAGCCATAATCCGCGATGGCCTTAAAGGCACTGTTGATGTTTGAAGCAAAACTCGTCTGGTTTTGGTCCTTCGCCAGCGAATAAAAATCCAGATAAGAAATCCAGATGCCGCGCACCTCGTCAGTACTGTTTTGTGTAGCGGCGTATGCGGCCTGCTCAACCGCAGATGAGGCTTCAGACACACTGGAAGCAGGCGCCTGGCTGCTTGAAGCAGGTGGCGTCGGTTCGGGCTGCGGCGCTGCGCTTGAAGCGGGTAGTGTCGGTTGGGACTGCGGCGTTGCGCTTGAAGCGGGTAGTGTCGGTTCGGGCTTCGGCGCTGGCACCGCGCTCTCAGATGATGGCACGGAGGGTTGCGCTGATTCATCCTGCGGCCCAGCAGACCCCACTTCGGACGTTTGATTAACCCCTGCGGGCAGCGACTGATCTGCCGGCGGAAACTCCCCTGGATATGTATCCTCACTTACAGCGCTGCTGCTGGACTGCGGTTCAATTTGCCCTGTGCTTGAAACCACCCCGTTGCCACATCCAGCCAGTGTCATTAAACCAATAGCGGTGGCCAAAAGCAGAGCGGTATATTTATTGATACTGCGTTTCATTCTTTTACCTCACAATACACCATATAGCACTTTATTCTACCGCTTATCGCCAACCGGGTCAAGTCAAACCGGCAACACTTTCCGGCATTTCGCAGCAAAACAGCCCGGAAAATTATGCTAATGGTAGCCCAATCTTCCATAATCGCATGCACACGGTGGCATGTGCGCCATTTTTCAATATACTTTGGTAGTTTCCGCCTTGTTTTCCCGAAATAAAAGTGTAATAAATTTGCCAGGTTACTGCCTGTTTTCCGGCTTTTTTCTTGACCTAATGCGCAGCTGGTATTATTATGTAAAAAGAAAACGAAGGAGGCACTGCAAATGTTTTTTATTGGATTGTTCGGCACGAATTTCAAGGTGGCCCCGGCGGGGTATGTGCAAGCCGGAAAATGTCCCTGTTGCGGCAGCAGCGGGCCATTTCACCTGACAAGAAAATATCAGTATTTTCATGCCTTTTTCATCCCGCTCTTTAAATTTCACTCATCATATTTTGCTACCTGCTCCAAATGTGCCAGTCTGTTTGAGGTCGATGATGCTATCGGTAAAGAGGCCGAGCAGAATGGTACGGCGAGCGCCGCCCAAGAGGCGCTACATCTGTTGCAGAACAATTATCGCCCCGCATGCCCGCATTGCGCTGCGCTACTGGGCCCACACGACCATTTTTGCCGAAACTGTGGCAGGTCGGTTGAGAAATAACGCCACTTTTAACGCATGTGTCGTAGCCCAGCCTTAAATGGACTATCAGTATCAACAGGCACTTCACGCTTAACCGGTATATTGCTCTGTCAAAGCCTTTCGCTCCGGCGGAGGGCTTTTTTGGTTATTATATACCTTAGTGCCGCCCGAACGGCGGGGCCGGTTTTTAGAAAACAGCAATGACACAGACGATATGGCGGGGACAGCCACACTGCACAGCAGCACCGTCTTCATTTGTGTGGCAGTCAACGCCGTAGTGAGAAACACTGATGAAACTGCCGGATGATATACCGCCCCTAGCACGCAAACCATCGAAGCCAGCGCCGCCGCCAGAAGCAGCGGGTTGGTGAAAGGATTGATCTGCAAAAGGCCCTTTGTCTCGCTGCGGCATTCAAACACGTGGAACAACTGGGTCATAGTCAGCGTACACAGCGCCGCAGTCCGAGCAGTTTTAAGGTCGGCACCGCTGCCTGAAATCAGCGAGAACACGCCAAGCGTAGTCAGACCGATCAGCACCCCTCGAAATAGTATTTTGCCCAGAAGTCCGCCCGAAAAGATTGAATCCGCTGCGCGGCGCGGCGGCTGATACATAACCTGCGGGTCGGAAGGCTCCAGCCCGAGCGCAATGGCGGGCAACCCGTCAGTGACAAGGTTCACCAGCAGCAGCTGAATAGGTGTGAGAATCACCGGCATGCCCATCAGCATACCAACAAACATGGTGAACACCTCTCCTGCGTTGCAAGAGAGCAGATAGCGCAAGAACCGGCGGATATTCTGATAAATCGTCCGTCCCTCTTCCACCGCCGCCACCAGTGTGGCAAAGTTGTCATCCAGCAATATAACATCGGCGGCTTCTCGGGTCACATCGGTGCCGCCTTCACCCATCGCCACACCAATGCTCGATTCCTTAACGGCGGGCGCGTCGTTCACTCCGTCGCCGGTCATAGCAACAATTTCGCCGTTTTCCTTCATGGCGCGCACAATGCGCAGCTTATGCGCCGGGCTGACGCGCGCAAACACCGTAGAAGTTTTGCAGCAATCCAACAACTGCATGTCGGTCATTGCGTCAAGCATCCCCCCGGTGATGACATCACCCTCACCACGCAGAATGCCAAGCTGTTTGGCCACCGCTCTTGCGGTTGCGGCATGGTCGCCGGTAATCATCACCACCCGAATCTGCGCCGCGCGGCAGGCCGCAACCGCCGCCGCCGCTTCGGGCCGTGGCGGATCAAACAGCCCTATAAGCCCCGCAAATACTAGGTTATTTTCGGGCGCTTCTCCGCTTGGCCCTTGCTCGCGGAAGGCAAACCCCATAACCCGCAGCGCGTCGCCCGCGAGTCTGGCGTTATCTCCGGCTATTTTACGCCGTAGCTCTGGGGTTATAGGGGCGCTGCCCTGAGCCGTGGCAATGCGGGTACAGCGCGACAGAACCAGCTCGGGCGCGCCCTTCATATAAATACGGTTCACGCCGTCGGCGCAGCCACCCCAGACAGTCATGCGCTTTCGAGTCGAGTCAAATGCCATTTCGCCCCGCCTGAAAAAATCTGTGGGACGCACGCCAGCTTCCAATGCTGTTTTGAGCAGCGCCGTTTCGGTCGGATCTCCGGAAAAGGTCAGGCTATCCGGTTCCTCACGATTCCAGAAGCCACGCTTTTTCGGCTGTGTTCGCGCATCGTTGCAAAAGGCCGCCGTTTCCAGAAGATATTTTAGCTCCGGGTGGTTCATCAGCTGTTGTCTTGACTGCCCAGGCGTATGCTCCCCCGAAACTGTCACCAGCTTTTGCACCGTCATGCGGTTTTGGGTCAATGTTCCGGTTTTGTCCGAGCAGATCACCGTCGCACAGCCCAGCGTCTCCACTGCGTGCAGATGCTTAATCAGCGCGTTGCGGCGCAATATCCGGCGTACGGCAAGCGCCAGTGAAATAGTCACAATAGCCGGCAGTCCTTCGGGCACCGCTGCCACCGCTAGACTGATGCCAGTAATCAGCATATTCAGTGGTGCCTCCCCGCGCCACACCCCCGCCGCCGCCACCAACATACAGATGACTAAACAGCCCGCGCCAATCACCCGCCCCACCTGATCCAGTCTCTTTTGCAGCGGCGTCTGTTCATCCTCGATGCCACTGAGCATCCCGGCGATGGCCCCCATCTCGGTTGCCATGCCGGTGGCGGACACACGCGTCTCAGCACGTCCGGCCACGACATGGGTGCCCATGAACACCATAGCGTCATGCGCCGCGCGGGCGTCGGCCTCATTGCCAGTGACCGTCCGCTTGACGCAGGCCTCCGATTCGCCAGTGAGCAGAGCCTCGTCGCAGGCCAGCGTATTTTGCGTCAGAATCACCGCGTCTGCGGCGACGCAGTCCCCCGCTGCAAGCAGTAGCAAATCGCCCTGCACCACCTTGGCCGCAGGAATTTCCTGCTCTCGCCCGTCGCGCCGCACGCGGGCCAGTGGGGCCGAGAGCTTGGCCAGCGCCTCCAGCGTCTGCTCGCAACGCAGTTCCTGGAAAAATCCCAGCGAAGCGTTTATAAGTACAATCACCACAATGGCTATGGCCTCGTGCAGTTCACCCAGAACTGCCGAAACCGCCGTAGCAATCAGTAGAATAATCACCATTAAATCCCGAAATTGTCCCGCGAATATCTTCAATACCGAATGCTTTTTGCCGGTATCTAACCGGTTTTCTCCATTTTCAAACAGCCGCTGCTGCGCTTCTTTGGTTGTCAGTCCTGTCATATCCTCCCGCTCGTGCCCCATGAAAATAATCTCCCTTCTTGTCCTTCTGATTTGTTTATATTTATTCGGGGCTGTCCAAAAATATGATGGAACCGATACGCGGCGGTAACCTTTGACAATTATTCCGTTTGCGCGTAAAATAAATGCAATTGTTTGAATATGGCACGGAGGTATTTTGATATGAAAAACGGCTTTATTCGCGTGGCTTGCGCCTCACCTGAGCTAAAGGTGGCAGATTGCGCTTTCAATGCCGGAAAAATGGCAGAGGTTCTCAAGGACGCTTTAGCCAAAAGAGTGCGACTACTGGTGTTCCCGGAGCTTTCACTCACCGGTTATACTTGCGGCGACCTGTTTTCGCAGCAGGTATTACTTGAAGGCGCGCAAAGGGGCCTGCGCACCCTGCTCAGATCCTCAGTAGGCTACGAAGCGGTAATTGTCGTCGGTATGCCCGTGTCGGCATTTAACAAGCTATATAACTGTGCCGTCGTGCTGCAAAATGGCAAGTTGCTAGGCGTTGTTCCCAAGGCACACCTACCCAACTACGGCGAATTTTATGAACGGCGAAATTTTACACCCGCTTTTTCAGGAATTGGCAGTATCACCTTATGCGGCCAGACCGTTCCTTTTGGGCAAAAGCTGTTGTTTAGCTGCGAAGAGCTGTCTGACTGGACCCTTGCGGTTGAAATTTGCGAGGATCTCTGGGTACCACAGCCACCCTGCGTCGCCCATGCGCTGGCCGGTGCGACAGTCATAGTCAACCTGTCAGCCAGCGACGAAATTGTCGGCAAGGCTAACTATCGTCGCCAGATGCTGCAAAGCATTTCGGCCCGACTGCTCTGCGGTTATCTCTACGCGGACGCCGGCAGCGGCGAATCAACCACCGACATGGTGTTTGCTGGCAACTCAATGATTGCCGAAAACGGCGTGTTGCTGGCTGAAGCTCCGCTTTTCTCAAATGACACGATCTACACCGAGCTGGACGTTCAGCGCTTAGTCAGCGAACGCCGTCGCATCAGCACCTACCCCGCCGCAAACGACGAGGGCTATATGCGCATTCCTTTTTCGGTGACCGTTACCCAAACCACCCTCACTCGCTATATCACGCCACTGCCCTTTGTTCCGTCTTCCTCGGCCGAACGCGCTGAGCGTTGCGAAGATATTCTGGCGATTCAGGCGTACGGTCTTCGCAAGCGGTTGCTGCATTCAGGCGCTAAAACGGCGGTGCTGGGCCTTTCAGGCGGGCTTGATTCCACCCTCGCGCTGCTGGTCTGCGCACGCGCCATGAAGCTGCTCAGTCGCCCCACCACCGATATCATAGCGGTCACCATGCCCTGCTTTGGTACCACTGCCCGCACAAAGGGCAACGCCGAACTGCTGGCTGAAAAGATCGGCGCACAACTTCGCAGCATTGACATTGCCAAAGCGGTAGAGGTGCATTTTAATGACCTGGGCCACGACCCTAAAACGCTGGATGTCGTTTTTGAAAATTCTCAGGCCAGAGAGCGTACCCAGCTTCTGATGGATATCGCCAACCAGACCGAGGGCATAGTTATCGGCACCGGCGACCTTTCTGAGCTGGCACTTGGCTGGGCGACTTATAACGGAGACCACATGTCGATGTACGGCGTCAACGCCTCGATTCCTAAAACGCTCATCCGCCATCTCGTGTGGTATGAGGCTGACCTCACTACAGATGACGCGTTACGCCATGTGTTGCTCGACGTGCTTGACACCCCCGTCTCGCCTGAACTGTTGCCCGCCGAAAACGGCGAAATTTCGCAGAAGACCGAGGGCATTGTCGGTCCTTACGAGCTGCACGATTTCTTCCTGTATTATTCGGTGCGCTGGGGCTTTTCGCCTCAAAAGGTGCTGCGTCTGGCCGAGGTGGCTTTTGCCGGAGCCTATAACCGCGCGATTCTTTTAAAGTGGATGCGCACCTTCTACAGCCGCTTCTTCTCACAGCAATTCAAGCGCTCCTGCTTGCCGGACGGCCCAAAGGTTGGCTCACTCACACTGTCGCCCCGCGGCGACTGGCGCATGCCTAGTGACGCTTCTTCCGCGCTCTGGCTGGAGGAGATAGATAATTTGTGCTGAGGCTGTCCTTTTCTGCAGCCCGCTCGACTATACCGGTTAAGGATTCCGGTTTAATTTAAACAGTCTGGGTCCAGTGCCTTTTAGGCACTGGACCCAGACTGTTTAAAAGCTCTTCGTGCTAATTTATCCGTTATTGCCGCCGCTGTGCATAAGGGGATTTAGCGGCAGCACGCGCAACATCCAGCGCTTCCTGGCGCTGTCGCTCCCACTCCTGCCGCTTGCGAACCTTTAGCAAACGCTTTTGTTCTAACAAACGCAAGTTGCGCCGGCGTATAACCAACACTACCAGTACCGAAGCTGTCAGCACAGCAGCAATCGCCTTCAACCAAAACCCGGCGCTTATTTTAAAAGACGCTTTGGGCGTATCGGATATCTCCGCAGTCGTTGCAGCTACTTCTGGCAGCTCATTGAGCGACCATTGAAGCGCTATATCTGCCAGCTCGTTGCCGTTAGGGTCAAAAAATTTGATGCGCGGAGCAATCGTTTCGCCAACCTTATAACTTTCAGGCGCCACCAGTTCAGATTTAATGTCTATTTTAGCCACCGCCGGCGGGCGGATAATATTAAGCTCCTGCGATGGAATCACCACCTCGCCGGTCTTAACCTCGCCGTCATAAACCGCGATTGGCGCTTTTTCATATTGGCTCACAGTTACAGTGGCGGTAGAAAAATTTTCAAAACAATAATCGAGCAGTGCCGCTGCATCTACATATTTTTCATACTGCGTAGTCGTTTTCATCACCACGCAGATCAGCTCCATATCTCCTCGCTTAGCAAGCGTAACCAGTGTGTGCTTGGCCTCCGGCGTCCAACCCAGCTTGCCGCCCTCGGTGCCCTCGTAGTAATATTTTGATTCCACCAACATGTGATGATGCGTACCAAAGGTTCTAGACTGGCTTTGCCTGTTGGTGGGTGGAATGGTGTATTCCCCCGCACCAAACAATGCCCTGAACCCGTTCACCGACAACGCCCACCGGGTTATCAGCGCCATATCATAAGCGCTGGTGTAATGGTTTTTGTCCTGCAACCCATGCGCATTCATAAAGTGGGTATCGGTCGCCCCAAGTTCCGCCGCCTTCTGATTCATCATTTCAGGAAAGCCTTCAAGACTGCCCGCTGTGTATTCCGCCAGACCGTTGGCCGCATCATTGGCCGATTCAATCATGGTGGCGTTGAGCAGCGCTTCTACCGAGAGCTGTTCACCCTCGGTTAGCGCAATATGGGTGGTGCCATAGCCTATCGAGTGCGTTGCCTCATAGCTCATGATATGTATATCCTGCGGTGAGCCTTTTTCAAGCGCCAGCGCACATGTCATAATCTTTGTGATGCTGGCTGGATACATCTGAGTGTGCGCCCCCTTGGCAGCAAGCACCTGACCGGATTTTACATCCATCACCACATAGGTTTCGGAATTGACGGCCGGCGGTGCGGCGGCGGCGCAAAGCTGTACCAGCATGGCCGACGTCAACAGTGCCGACAACAGTCCTGCCACAAATTTCATCGGTTCACCCCTATATGATATGTCCGCACGGCAGGCGGCTAAAAGCCGGGCACCGTTGGAATAAGATCCACCGCGCGAATAGACATTATTATTTTACATTATAGCACAAAAGCGTGATAGAAAAGTGAAAACTCGTCAAAAACACGCCATAATAACATAGCATATTTTGGCAATAAATAAAACCGCACACAAACTTTGTCTGCATGCGATTTAAACTTATTTATTAAGATTACCCTTCTTTGGTACATTGGTCACAGGTACCATAAAAAATGACATCGCACCCTTCTATTTGGTGCTTTTGATCGCCTGAAACCAAAGCACGCCAAGCCCCTTTGGGTACAGTGATATCGACAATTCTTTTACAGGCTTTGCAGCACAGATGATAGTGTGGTTCGATGTTCCCATCAAACCGATCTGGAGAATCTACAACATGCAGTTTTCTGATAACGCCCGCTTCGCAAAGCTGGTTGAGATTACGATAAACCGTCGCCAGACTCAGGCGTGGGTAATCACCCTTAAGTGTCCGGTAAACGATCTCCGCCGTTGGGTGCTCGTCGGTGTGCCGTAGTGCATCAACTATAAGCTCGCGCTGTTTTGAATAATTCATGTCATCACCTTTTTTAATTGCCGTGGAAAAAATGCTGTCATACCGTAAAAGCATACCTGCAATTTAAACCATGCCGGCCTCTATTTTTGGTCGGATTGAATGGCATTGTAGTATTTGCTCATATAGCTTTTATAATTTTCAACATAGTCCGAGTCCCCCGCCTCATGCGCGCGTTTGAGATATTCATGTGATTCATACCGAGCGCGGTCATCCTTGTTGCCGATGATGCTCAAGCCAATATTGGAACAATGATCCGCAATCCGCTCAAGGTTTGTGAGAATTTCAAGAAAAACAATGCCGCTATAAATATTACATTCGCCGCTCTTCAAACGCTCAACATGCATATCCTTAAGGCGTTCCACAATGGCGTCAATCGTTTCTTCCAGTGGTTCTATTTGCTTGGCAACGGTGATGTCAGATGTCAGCTGGGCCTGATTAGCCGTGCTGAGAATATCGTTAACGGCGCTGATCAACACATCAAGCTCACCGAATGCCTGCTGCGAAAACGACACACTATTCGACTGCATTTCCTCAGCGCATTCCATCAGGTTCGTGCAGTAGTCGCTGATACGCTCATAGTCCTTGACCATATGCAGCGCCGTTGAAATGCCGCGGTTATCCTCATCCGAAACCGGTTGCGCCGACAACTTGATCAGATATTGCTCAAGCTTGTCCTCCATTTTATCAATCAGGTTTTCGTTTTCATTTATTCGCTCAATAGTTTTTGTATCAAACTTAACCAGAAGATCAGCGCCATCGAAAAAATTCTGCTGGGCGTACTCAGCCATCTTGGCAATCATATGGTCAACCTGTTGCAGCGCAATGGAGGGAGATTTGAGCAAGCGTTCGTCAAGCAGTTCAAGAACCTTAAACTTTTCGTCCTCGCCATGATCCTTTATAGTTGCGTAGGCAAGGCGTTCCAGAACGCGCGCGAAGGGCAATAGCAGCGCCGTCACCACCACATTGAAAAATGTGTGAAAATTTGCTATGCCGGTACGGCCTATTGTCTGATTCCAAAAATCTGGCGCGCCAATGATCGCCTTGAGGCTGTAAGCAACAACTAAAAACGTGACGGTGCCGATGATATTAAAATATAGATGAATTAGTGCCGAACGCTTTGCATTTTTAGAGGCGCCAATCGAAGAAAGAATCGGCGTAATACAGGTGCCGATATTCTGCCCCATAATAATCGGAAATGCTGTGGAAAAGTGTAGCACACCTGTGGCTGATATTGCCTGCAGCATGCCGACCGATGCCGAGGAACTTTGGATGATTGCCGTAACAATAGCGCCCGCAAGCACGCCAATAATGGGGTTGGACATGGCCGTCAGCGCATTGATGAACGCCGGAGAATCCTTCAACGGAGAAACAGCAGCTTCCATGGAAAACATACCGGCAAACAAAATGCCAAAGCCAACCATCATCTGGCCAATCTCACGCCGCTTGGCCTTTTTTGAGGCCATATACAACACAATGCCGATTGTCGCCGCCAGCGGCGCAAGCGTGGATGGCTTAAAAAATGATAGTGCCGTGCTGGTGCTATCGATGTCTGATAGACGTATTAACTGCGCGGTTACGGTTGTGCCGATGTTAGCGCCCATAATCACGCCCACCGCCTGCCGAAGCTGCATGATGCCTGCATTGACCAGGCCCACCACAATAACGGTGGTTGCCGATGAGCTTTGCAAGACTCCGGTTACAATAGCACCGAGCGCCACGCTGGATAAAATATTTCCAGTGAGCTTTTCAAGCGCCTTTTCCATTTTGCCGCCTGAAATTTTTTCAAGCCCGTTACCCATAACGCTCATTCCGTACAAAAAGAGCGCTACACCGCCGCCCATGGCAACTAAATTAAGGATGGTCATAAACGTTGCTCCTCATTTAAGCTTTTTTCAGTGGTCCACTACGTATTCGTATTTTACAATGTACTGACCTTGGTTTTACAT
>DATMYZ010000126.1:0-3825 GCA_035560675.1 Clostridia bacterium | reverse complement strand
ATATAATAGAATAGGTACCTTTATTAAAACAACATGGTTACGCCTGAAATTGCCATAAAACAATATACCAAACGTTTTAGGGTCTGCGCGTTAATTCTAGAAAAAATGCAGTTGCCAATAAAAGTGCCCACGCCAAGCGCTACAATAGCCATCATCCAAAGCACAACCGTCTGAGCGTCAAATACACCGTTGAGCCACCGCGCGGTAGAAACATACCAGCTACCTATTGCAAAATACGCCAGAGAGCAGGCACGATACTCATCTTTATCTGAGAGCGCAGACATCAAGTAGATAACCACTGGCGGACCGCCTATACTGAATAGGCCCGAACCGACACCGCCAATCAGCCCTGCAATAACGCCGTTTAAAATGGTAGGTCGCACTCGAATTTTGTCATTGAAAAAGAAAAAGTAAATGCTGACTAAAATCAATACGGCACCCAAAAACTTGACCATTACTGTGTCGGACTGCATCTTTGCGAAACGGATGCTCCAGACCGAAGCGACACTGTAGCCAGCAAGAATCGGCCAGATAATTTTTAGCCTAATATATTTTCGGTAACGAATAGCCACCATACTTGACATCGTCGCCGCACAAACAGAGCTGACGGCCGTGGACTGCAAATAACTAGGTAAAATGTAAGGAAATATCGCCATACACAGAATGCCAAAACCGAATCCTGTGGTTGCCTGCACAACGGCTCCCGCCGTGCAGGTCAGCAAAAAAATCGCCGTGGTCACAAATGTCATACTATTGTTTTTCTTCCGTTTCAAGTTGGGAGATCTGGTCTACTCTACGTTGATGCCGCTCTCCGCCCTCGAATTCGGTATCGAGAAAAACATCTACCAGTTCGGCGGCAAGCCCCGCTCCCACAACGCGCCCACCCATGCACAAAATATTAGCATCGTTATGCAGCCGGGTGTACTTTGCCGAAAAATAGTCGGAACAGGCTGCAGCGCGAATGCCCTTGACCTTGTTGGCAGCCATCGAAATGCCGATGCCGGTGCCGCAAAACAGCAACCCTCGCTCAAATTCGCCGCCCGCGACCACCCGGGCCACTTCGGCGGCTACCATCGGGTAATCGACCGAGGACATCGAATAGCAGCCAAAATCCTTATATGTCACGCCGCGTGCGTCCAGATGTTTTTTGATTTGTTCCTTTAACTCATAGCCGCCATGATCGCTTCCTATCGCTATAATCATTTCTTTATTCCTCCAATTGCTGTTTGGCTTCGCGCTCGCGCTCGGCCTGAGACTTTCTGTGGTACTCCGCTGCAAGCGCGGAAGCCGACAGAGCCGGATAACCCTCCGTCTGTGCGGCCCACGCCACCGAGGCGGCGCGCTGATATTGCAAAGAGGCCGGTGAGAGCCGCAGCCTCTTTTCAGTAAAGTGACCATACACCAGCTGAGCACCATCTCCGCAAAGCATGGCACCATCCGGCAGCAAAGCGCCCAGCGCCTCGAGCGTCATAGCATCATCCGCAGTCACCCGAGTAACCCGGCCGTTTTCTATGCGAAACAGCGCGGCGAATACCTGCCCCACCCGCGCGTCCAACGCGGCACAGACCACGCCCTCGAATGGCAACACATTATAAGCCAGCGACAGCAGTGTCGAAACGCCTACACAGGGCGTATCGTAAGCCAACGCCATACCCTTAACGGCGGCCAGCCCAATGCGCAGACCGGTGTAGGAACCCGGCCCCACACTAACCGCCAGGCGGTCAATCGCTTCAAACGGCAGGTCTGCTGTTTTTAGCATATTTTCCACTAGAACCATCAGCGTAGCCGAGTGGGTCAGCCCATTGTTGCAGTAGCTTTCACCCAGCAGTACCCCATCGCGCAGCAACGCGCAGGAGCAGGCTTTCGAGGAAGTATCAACTCCAAGCGTGATCACAAGCCCTTTCCCTCCATTCTGATGATGCGCGTATGGTCATCAACGCGGGTAAAAGCGACGGTGACGGCGGCATCCGGCTTTACCCGCTCGCTCCATTCCACCGCCGCAATCCAGCCCGAATCAATATAATCGTAAAATCCGGTCTCTAAAAGATCCTCCGCGTCATTTAATCGGTAGGCGTCCACATGGCAGAGCCTGTGACCAGTACCGCGGTATTCATTAATAATCGAAAACGTGGGACTTGAAACGTCCGCCACAATGCCCAGCCCTCTGGCCAGTCCGCGGGTAAACACTGTTTTGCCCATGCCAAGCCCACCGATATAAGCGATAATATCGCCATCGCAGAGCAGAGCGGCCAATTTTTCGCCCGCCGCCTCCGTCTCTTTAGGGCTGTGTGAAACGATCTCTTGCATCAATCTCCTGCCTTGCGCCAAACGGTTTCCGGCGCAGCCTTTCCTATTAAAACAGTCTTTATTTCACTAAAACGCGGTTGCCAGAGCAGCGCACCGACGAACATCTGTCAGCTGTAAAACCTATGTTGCGGCTATTATATCACAATTATAAGCCATTTTTCCATCCTTTCATCAATTTTTCCATGTTTCTGTGGGTTGTGTTTGCAAAATGATTCCTCTATAATAACCTTGAATACATTGTCTAACGTTTTTGTACATAAAACATTAAGCTATTCACCTCTATGATAGAAATTGCCCATGGCTTGGAGGAAATATGAATTCAATTTGGCGCAGCTGCGTACAATTTTATAAAAGAACCGACCGTCTTTTGCTGCTGCTCTGCCTTGTTTGTTCGGCGGTGTCGGCTTATATGCTGTGGGGTATTTACCTGTCGGGCTATATCAAGCTCAGGGTACTGGCAATACAGCTATTAGCGACCTTCATCGGCTTTTCCGGCGCTTGTCTGCTGTCGGTTTTTGATTACCGTTCCCTAGCAAATCTATGGAAAATATATATGCCGGTCTCCTTGGGAATGGTTGCGTTAACTTATGTTGCGGGCAAGCAGCGCTATAGCTACATCGACGATAAGGCGTGGCTTGAAATACCTTTTACCGGCATCACCATTCAGCCTTCTGAAGTTTTAAAGCTCGCTTTTATCTTTTCGTTTGCACTGCATCTTGAAAAGGTCAAGGACTCGGTTAACCATCCTAGGACACTTTTGACACTTTGCCTCCACGGTGCCGTCCCCACCCTGATGGTGGTTGGGCAGGGCGATCATGGCACTGCGATGGTTTTTGTGTTTATCTTTGCGTTTATGCTGTTTTCCGCCGGTTTGCAGATGAAATATATTGTCGTATCGGTAATGTGCTTGGCCCTCGCATCGCCTTTCGCATGGTTCTTTATTCTTGATAATGACAAGCGGGGGCGAATTATGACGGTGTTTAATCCGGCTTCAGACCCCACGGGCACCGGCTGGCAGCAAAGTCTGGGTCTGACGGCTATCGGCTCTGGGCAGATCTGGGGCAAGGGCGTTCTGACCGGCAACCACCAATATGTGCCTGAGATGCACAACGACTTTATCTTTTCCTTTATCGGCGAAGCAGGCGGTTTTGTGGGATGCAGCGCCGTCATTTTGCTGCTGGCAGTGCTTTGCCTGCTACTTCTGACGAACGCGCGCCGTGCCAGAGACCCGTTGGGGCGCTTTATCTGCGTGGGCGTTTTTGGAATGATCGCCTTTCAGACTATATGGGTCATTGGCATGTGTCTGTCGCTGCTGCCGGTAGCCGGTATCACGTTGCCGCTATTTTCAGCGGGCGGAACTTCGGTCGTGCTCACCTGGGTAGGGATCGGTATGGTGCTAGGCGTACATCGGCATTCACATGTTGGGTTGTTTGACGAGCGATAATTTGTCTCTTTTTAACGAAATTTTAACCCAATTGGTGGAGAAACACAAAAACGTCTTGCAAACTTCGGGACCTG
>DATMYZ010000125.1:0-2999 GCA_035560675.1 Clostridia bacterium | reverse complement strand
GAATAATGTCTTGAATTACTCCTAGGAACGTGTTAATATGTGCTTGTAGACAAAAACTTTTTTGCAGGTTTTCTGTCAAAGTCGAATGTCAGTTGATAGAATTGTTATTTATTGATTGGGAGGATTTTAAGATGAACGCATATGTCGAAAGTGTAATCGAAAAAGTTAAGAAGAAGTACCATTATGAGCCCGAATTTGTACAGTGTGTTGAAGAAGTTTACAGCTCTCTGTCCCCTGTCGTGGACGCACATCCCGAATATGAGAAGGTTGACCTACTCGGCAGAATGGTTGAGCCCGAGAGAATGATCTCCTTCCGCGTAACCTGGGTGGACGATCACGGCATTACCCAGACCAACACCGGCTACCGCTGCCAGTTCAATGGCGCCATCGGACCCTACAAGGGCGGTCTGCGTTTTGCTCCTAACGTTTATTCTGGCATCATCAAGTTCCTCGGCTTTGAGCAGACTTTTAAGGATTCTCTTACCTCGCTGCCGATGGGCGGCGCCAAGGGCGGCTCTGATTTCGATCCCACTGGCAAGTCTGATGGTGAAATCATGCGTTTCTGCCAATCCTTTATGTGCGAGCTTTATCGTCACATCGGCCCCGATGTCGACGTTCCCGCCGGTGACCTTGGCGTTGGCGCACGTGAGATCGGCTATCTCTATGGCCAATACAGAAGACTGCGCGGTGCATTTGAAAACGGCACCATCACCGGTAAGGGCATGTCCTTCGGCGGCTCTCTGATTCGCCCTGAGGCAACCGGCTTCGGCGCTGTCTATTATCTTAACGAAGTGCTTAAGCACGAGAACGACTCTATTGTGGGCAAAACGGTTGCGCTCTCCGGCTTCGGTAATGTATGCTGGGGCGTCGCCAAAAAGCTCGCGGAGCTCGGTGCTAAGGCCGTAACCCTCTCTGGTCCCGACGGCTATATCTATGATGCCGATGGTATCATCACCGAAGAGAAGATTAACTACATGCTTGAGATGCGTGCTTCCAATCGTAACAAGGTCAAGGATTACGCTGACAAGTTTGGCTGCAAGTTCGTTCCAAACGCGAAGCCTTGGGGTGAAAAAGTCGATATCATCATGCCCTGCGCTATGCAGAACGATGTCGATATGACCTCTGCCAAGAAGATTGTTGAAAACGGCATCAAGTACTACATCGAAGTTGCTAACATGCCCACCGTCAACGAAGCCCTTGTCTATCTTATGAACCAGAAAAACGTCCTCGTCGCCCCCAGCAAGGCTGTTAACGCAGGCGGGGTGTCAGTTTCTGGCCTTGAGATGAGCCAGAACTCTATGAGATACAACTGGACTGCAGAGGAAGTCGACGCTAAGCTCAAGCATATCATGAAGCAAATTCACGACAATTCCGCCGAGTGTGCCGAGCGCTATGGCCTTGGCTACAACTTGGTTGCCGGCGCAAACATCGTTGGTTTCCAGAAGGTTGCTGACGCGATGATGGCACAGGGCATTTTCTAATAATTCGCTATATTCCTCTTCCACCCAATACATGCGGGGCCGCTTTGTCGGTCTCGCATGTATTATTTTTAAAGGAAGGGTAGAATTTTAATCCCCCCCTCCTCGTCACAGATATTTTAGACGCGTCTTTCATTTTCTCCTATCTGCTGCCGCAAGTTTAAACAAGCCCCCAGCATTTGCTCACCAAAATTCTATTCCGCGAGTTGATATGCGCGGACATATGCAAGCAGCACTCCGGCTTCATTAGGTAACGCTTCTTCTAGAACTCTTTGTAGCAGTAGATTCAATAGCGCCCCTAGTTGCGGACCCGGCAAGATACCTGCCGCGATAAGATCTCTGCCAGATACAGCCAGCTGTGCGCGATTCAAAGGCGGTTGCTGTGCCGCGATGCTTTGCAGCAGATGCTCCGTTCTATCCAGATGCGCCAGCCGCTGTTTCGCGATATCCGACTGTTGTGCCATAACATCGGCCCGCTGTACCGCAAGCAGATCACGGATTGCCTCAAAGCTGTATTTTGAAAGCAGCTTCTTCATTTCTATTTGATCTGCTTCATACAGCGGAAGGTCTTGCTGCTGAACGAGGAACAACACACGCTCCCGCGCGGCATTGCTGAATTTTAATCGCCGCAATATGTCTTCGGCCAGCGCAGCATTTTGAGCAGTATGTCCAAAAAAATGCCCGTTACCGTCGGTACATACCGGCTTACCAATGCCAGTCAGTAGCAACGCCATGCGCAGCAGCGCGCGCGGCGGCGCAACCCTCACTGCGTGGGCAATATGCGTATACACATCTTCGCAATAATAATCTGCCTGCTGTATGCGCCCCGACGTAGGCCTCAACTCAGGCAAGACGGAAAAAATAATCTCGCGATACGTTAGCAACACCTGCGTGCAGTTCGGCGCACAGAGCAGTTTTTCAAGCTCGGCACGCATGCGCTCAGCTGAAAGCGTGGAAAGCAGACCTGCATGGCACCGCATACTGTTCGCCGTCTGTGGCTCTATTTCAAATCCCAGTGACGCGGCAAAACGCAGCGCACGCAAAATCCGCAAGGAATCCTCTCTAAATCGGCAGTCAGGCGTGCCTATAGCACGTATAATGCCGTTTTTTAGATCCTGCCGCCCGCTGAACAGGTCTATAATGTCGCCGTTCTCCGCCAGGCACATCGCGTTAATAGTAAAATCTCTGCGGGCAAGATCATTTTCAAGCGTGCGAGAAAAGCAGACACTATCCGGCCTTCTGCCGTCGGAATAAGTTCCGTCCTGCCTGAAAGTTGTCACTTCAATGGACGAATGCGCCATAATAACTGTTATGGTGCCGTGCTTGGCGCCGTTTTGCCCTATTTCCAATGTCTTATAAGCATCAAAAACCGATAGCATTTCTTCTGGGGTGGCCGAGGTGGCAATATCCCAGTCGTGCGGCGTTTGGCCTAACAGAAGGTCGCGCACACAGCCGCCCACCGGTACCGCTCGAAAACCCGCACCGCGCAAGCAAGACAGCACCGTCTGTATATTTTCCGGC
>DATMYZ010000124.1:0-3118 GCA_035560675.1 Clostridia bacterium | reverse complement strand
AAACAGAATAATAGGGGGCGCGGCAGCAGGCTGACTCAAAAGCTGCGGCGCTCCCGTTTGTTTTAGGGCTTTTCTTTAGCTATTTGCCGCACGTCATATTCCGGCGCGTAATTGTAGACATATTTGCTCAAATCCTAAGTTTTTTAATTTTATCTTTAATAACAGGAGGCGTTAAGAGTATGTGCGACGCAGACGCACTGCTTCAAACGGTTATTGCCGAGGCAAAGGCGTTGGGTATTCCGGTGGCACCCGATATTTTGCCAAAGGTGCTTATCAATACCCGCGCCAAAACACGGTTTGGCCGCTGTATGGTTTCGACGGATGGTAGCTGCCGGATTGAACTGGCCGAACGAGTGCTGTGCGCAGGGGAGGGCGCATGCAAGGCAGTGCTGGCACATGAGGTGTTGCACAGCTGCAAGGGCTGCCGTAACCACCAAGCACGCTGGAAAAGCTATGCCGGGCGTATGAATGCGGCTTATGGCTATGACATTCAGCGCACCCATAGCCCCGAGGCGCTCGGCGTGTCAGGTGACAAGCCCTGCCGTTACCGGTTACAGTGCCAGCGCTGCAAAACAGTTCTGACGCGGATGAAAAAAAGCCCCCTCGTCGAGCATCCGGAACGGTACCGGTGCCGCTGCGGGGGGCAATTGATCTGCCTTTAAACCAGGCCTGCGTTTTTATAAAATTCCTGTTCCTGTCGTTGTTTCTTGTGCGCTTCAATCCGATCTCGGATATAGAGCGATGTGCGGGTGAAGATTCGCCAATCCTCTGGTAGCACCCATGCCTCCGTGCGCTGGAACGTTTCGGCAAAGTGCTCTGCTGCGGTTAAATCAAGACGATATTGGCGGGTGGAGGTGTTCAACTCGTAGACCAGCGGTTCGACCTGTTCTAAGCGCAGCGAGGGCAAAAAGCCAGGGAATCCGTTGCGATCAGCCATTAAGTCGACCCAGGTAAAGCACATCACAAAACAAAAAACGATTAATGTAATGAAAAAGGACGATAAGAAAATGCGCAGTAGCTCTTTTTTTTGCATGATGCAGTTTTAACTTCCCTTCTGTTGTGTTTCCAGTAATACTTGTGCAAGCGCCGCTCCGGTCAGCACTGCGGTGTGCTTAGCTTCGTCCAACGTGTTGGCGTGCGAGCCGAATTCTAGCAGCAGCGCACCGGTTGAAAGCTGCTGGTTGTATTTGCGATAAGAGAACATCAACGGGCGTGTAATGCCGGGAGTATTCAGCTCAAGCTTGTCGGAAAGGGCGGCGGCAAATCGGAAATTTTCGCGCCAGTTCGGAATAAGTCCGCTGCCGTCGTCGCAGTTAGAAATAATCATTAACTGAGCGTATTTCTGGCCGTTTTCTTCCAATGTGGGCTTGACGATTAATTTGCCGTCGCGCTCGATGGCGTCACGGTGCAGGTCAAGCACCACCTTAATGGTCGGATAACGTGCCAGATAATCCTTGATGGCTCGGTAGCTGTTTGCATAGGAACCGTCGTAGGAGGGGTAGTCGTGTTGGCTGGTGTCATGGATGACGCTAATACCACGCTCGCGCAGCGTTTGAGCCATGACGGCCCCCACCGCCACCATATTGTTATTGTTGTCGGTGCTGCGCCAGTTATACCGCGTGTCGTAGATCTCGCTGTCACTGGGGCAAAAGCTCTCAGTGGCGTGTGTATGATAAATTAAAACTTGAGGCTCCTGGGTGTTTTCAAGCGCAATACCCATCGGCTGATTTAGAACGTCTTTGATTTCTTGTTCGGAGAAGGATGTGTCGTTTCTCAGCCAGAAGTGGCTGATAGAAAAGGCCAGTCCGCCTTTCTTGCCCGACATATCTTCGGTTAGCACGTTACCTTGATATTTTTTTGGAATTTCGGGCTGGGCAGACGAGGAGGTTGCAACTGACGATGGTGCTGACACAGAAGTTGAATCATCGCTGGGCGTTTGATACGCAGGTTTGGCCGAATCGGACGGTATGTTCATCGATTCCGGTGCAGGCTCTTCGACAAGGGGCGTGGGGGTGGACGTTGTGCCAAAACGTTCTTTAAGTTGATTGACGGCGCCCTCTGGCATGGCCAGTGCAGCAGAAAAAAACGCCGTACGCACCAGAAACGGTGAGATAGCGGGAATTATGATGCTCAGAACGCCCCAAAGAGCGATAAACGTTATGGCAGTGGCTACGCCCACTTTTAAGCGGCGAAGCATTTTATATTCCGTCTTTTTCACCTGCATGCCCTCCGTATAGTCATCAATCCATCTTATTCGTGGAATTTACGAAGTATGCAGAAATGGAAGGCGGCTAGCTCATCAGTGCGGTGATATCGCGCTGAGTCAGCTCCGGCTGAAGAGCGCGGTTGAGAGCCACCGCCATGATGCGTGCTCCCTGCGTGATAATCTGGTCGATGTCGCGCGGGGTTACCATCATCGAAAGTGCGGCCTCACTGCCTTTGCAGGAGGGGCAAAGGTCATTTAACAGTGTTGCGGCATCCACCACGGTGGGAATGCCCAGCGAAAACACTGGCACACCCAGTGACTGACTTGAAAGCTCCGCCCGGCAGTTTAATACGCCCGAGCCCGGAGAAATGCCGGAGGTGGAAAGCTGTATCGTCTTGCCCAGACGCGAAGCAGAGCGCGCCGACAGTGCGTCCACCGCGATGACGGCGGAAAACGGCAGCGTTTTTAGGGCGGAAGAAACAAGCCGTGCGGCTTCAAAGCCAGTTTGCCCCATGACGCCGGGAGCCAGAGAGCAAACTTTGCGCAGATTTTGTAAGCCGAGGCTTTCAAGTTGCTCTGGCAGGAAATGGTAAGTGGCAATTACTTGCTGCGCCACGTCAGGGCCCAACGAATCGGGTGTGATATCGCGGTTGCCCAGTCCCACTACCAATACTGGGCCGTCGGGCAGCAGCTCTTGTAGAGATTGTGCCAAAAGATTGATAAACGCCTGTGAATTTGTCAGCTCGCCCTCAAAGGTTAGATATGTTCCGGCTGGCCGGCCAAGCCGTTCGACGGCCTGTGGCGTCTCAATGCAGACATTGGTTTTTTTAATGTCTTGAATCACTTCTTCTGAAACAGATACGCCGGAGGGCAACTTTCCGTCGCCGGTATCGGCCGCTTCAAGCGCAAGAT
>DATMYZ010000123.1:0-2871 GCA_035560675.1 Clostridia bacterium | reverse complement strand
GGCTTGTTGATTTTATGGATAACGAAAAAGTCGTATCAGTGTTTATTGATATGTGTCGTAGAATACATGCGCTTGGGTTTGTAAGCGGCCCCGGCGGCAACATAAGCATGCGCTGTGATGATGCCATTATGATAACGCCATCCGGGTATAGCTTGGGCAGCATACATAAAAATGATGTTATCTACCTCTCCATGGACGGACGCTGGCACAGCGGTGCCGACGTCAAACCTTCAAAGGAGTGGCGTATGCATCTCGGATGTTATCAGCGAGAAGATGTCAACGCCGTTGTTCATGTGCACAGCGTATATGCCGTAGCGGCATCCTGCCTGAAAAATGCAAACCCAGCCTGTGCGCTGCCCATCTATACCCCAGGATACGGCACCCGCGTCGGCAAAC
This sequence comes from Clostridia bacterium, assembly GCA_035560675.1. Taxonomy (GTDB): domain Bacteria; phylum Bacillota; class Clostridia; order Oscillospirales; family Ruminococcaceae; genus Yanshouia. The sequence continues at coordinate 2,475 of DATMYZ010000123.1, read as the reverse complement.
TTCCGATGCTGCCTTATATGCTGCCCGGATCTGAAGCACTGGCACAGCAGGTTATACCGGTTATTCAAGTGCGAAACTCTGTTTTGATGGCCAACCACGGTACACTGGCGGTAGGTAGCACATTAGAAACAGCATTCAACTTAGTGGACGAAATTGAAGAAAATGCTAAATTGCGCTTTATCCTCGGCGACGAGGGGGTCGCCCTGTCTGAGGAGGAACAAGCTGTGCTGACTCCAATGGGGATGCGTAAATAGTGGCACGATACTCGCAACTGTTGGAGGTTTACAATAATGATCCCCGATAAAGAAACACTTCTGCTTGGAATTGATATTGGTACCACCGGTGCAAAATGCGCTGTTTATAATTTAAAATGCGAAATTGTCGCGCATGCATACCAGGAGTATGCGATGATTCATCCTGAAGCAAATTGGGCCGAGCAGGATCCCCACCTTTGGTGGAATGCTGTTTCAAACAATCTGCAAGACTGCTTTACCCGCCAAAAAATTAATAGCGCGCAAATAGCGTCCGTGGGTGTCAGCTGTACCAACGCTATCGTGTTGGTGGATAAGGACGGCAATCCAGTTTATAACGCCATTGGCCTGCATGACCAGCGCGCGGATGCACAGGTCGAATGGCTTCGGGAGCACGTCGGCGAAGACTATATTTTAAAAACAACGGCCAATCGTCTGGCAAAGGGCAGCTTTTCTTTGCCTTCACTGCGCTGGCTGATTGACAACAGACCCGAACTGGTGAAGGCGGCACACAAATTTCTAATGCCCAGCGGTTTTATTATTCAAAAGCTGACCGGCGTATTTGCGATTAATCGCCCACGCATGAATCTGACCCTTTTATCTGATGTACGCACCGGAGAATGGTGCAAAGAAACCGTCACGAAAGCGCAAATTCCTCAACGGCTATTGCCCGCGAGCTATGATGTATGCGATATTGTGGGCACCGTCAGCGCGTCGGCCGCTGCGGCGACAGGGCTGCGCGCCGGTACGCCCGTCACGGCCGGCTGCATGGATACCGTTATCGCTACTGCCGCTTCGGGCGCAGTCAATGTTGGCGATATGGCAATTACCATCGGTAGCAGCGGTCGAATTTGCTACATCAGCGAAAAGCCTGTCTATGATACACGTATTTTAACCTGTCACAGCGCTTTTAATAATTCATATACATTGGTGCAAACAACCGACAATGCCGGTATCTCTTTAAGATGGTTCCGAGATGTGTTTGGTGCAGCCATAGTACAGGATGCTCAAAAGGCGGGCGTTTCTGTTTATCAATACATGGATCAGCTTGCGCAAAATGCGTCTGCGGGCGCAGGCGGGCTGTTATATCTCCCCTATCTTTCCGGAGAAAAATCGCCGATATGGAACACAAAGGCACGCGGTGTATTTTTCGGTGCCGGACTAAACACAGAATATCGGGATTTTGTACGCGCTGTAATGGAAGGTGTCGCTTTTTCTATTCGCGACTGCATGAGCATTTTAATCGAAAATGCCACATCGCCTGATGTCATTCCACTTGGCGGCGGCGCTGCGAGCAGTCAGGTATGGTGCCAGATTTTCGCCGATGTCCTTAACTGCAAAATTTTGCGTTTAAAGGCCAATGAAACCGAAACACTTGGCGATATTATCGCCGCGGCACAAAGTGTCGGCATAAAAGAGGTTCCATATGATTTTGGCAAAACCATTGCAGAGCAGGGCGAATTACTGCTGCCAAACCTCCAAAATACCATCTTGTATGATATGCAATTTGCTAAATACAAGAAGCTATATGCCTCTATCAAAGATATGTTCTAAATGAAAGCAGGTCAACACCAACTACGGTGCTTGCCTGCTTGTTCATTAACCGGTTTAAAGCACTTGAATTCTGAACGCCGTGGTCTGAGGCGGTATACTCATCGCCATGAAATCCGCGTGTGTCACGCGCACCCACTGACCGGGGCGCAGCGCTTGCATAGATATCCTGTTGCCGTTTCTGCCTAGAATGACGGTCTCATCCGTAACGACGAACCTTATCTGGTGGTTGACATCGTTTTGATTCCCTGTGATCAGAAAACTGTTTTGAGTGTCAACGTCGACAATCTGGCCTCTCGTCACCGGTCTTGAAGCCGGCGCCTGATTTTGTCTGTTCTGCCGCACAACAACACGAAAAGCGTTGGCCTGCGGAGGGATGCTGCGGGTCATGGCGGGAGAAAACTCGACATCGGCCCACATTCCGGGGTAAATTTGTGACAGTGAGACGCGACGGCCGAATGAGTCGGCAACTACCGTGTTGTTTCCCACATTGAGCCTAAGCTGTTCAATATGAGTTATGTCGTTCGGCCCCGTGGCGGCATAAGAAACCAGCAGGTAGCCGGTTCGTCCGTCGTCGGTAAAGCCCTCTTCAATCAGCGCGTTGTTAATCCGCCAGACGTTACCAACCCGAATCATAGTGCCTCTGTTGTCTGTGCCCATGTTTATCATAGGT
>DATMYZ010000122.1:0-2123 GCA_035560675.1 Clostridia bacterium | reverse complement strand
CTTTAAGCCCTCCTACCAACAATATATTAAGCTGTCAGAAATTCTGTTTCTGCCCGCAAAAAGTTCTTAGTGCCTCCCGGACGTTTTATCGCCGAGACTCTAAGCGGTTAAGACTTTCCGTTTTACCCCCTAAAGCCGGGCGTTTACCAAACTGGTACAAACAAACAGTCAAAATGAATGGCACCCGGCCAAACCTGCATTCTCGTGACATTGGCAATAGAATGAAGCCCTGCCGTGTTAACTGCGACCTTTACTGCTGCTGTTCCAATGTATAGAGTTTGTCAGCAATTTCTTTAAATACAGGGCAGGCCACATCTGAGCCGGAATCGCCTCCCTCAACCAGTACTACAATGGTATATTTCGGCTGACCGGCAGGATAAAACCCTGAAAACCAGGCGTGCACAATTTCTTCACCGTCTTTAAATTGGCCCGTTTGTGCCGAGGCCGTTTTACCGCCTGCGCCGCCGTGCTCCGGCTGAGCGGTTTTGCCGCTGCCTTCTTCCACAACATTGACCATCATGTCCTTAACCTGTTGTGCCGCCTGCTCGCGAAACACGGCGCGGGGAGAATAGGTCACCGTTGCAGTCGTTATCCCTTTCCCGTTTGAAGTGGTACCCGCCACTAGCCTCGGTGTCACCGCACCGCCGCCATTGGCAATGGCCGATACAAGCGTGGCAATCTGTATTGGCGTGGCGGTCAGCACGCCTTGCCCGAAACCGAAGTTGGCAACGGCTGCCGGGGCGCTGAGCTCTTGCAGCGTGGGCAGGCTACCTGCGGCCGTAAAATAACCCGGGGCTGCCTCAAAACGGGTGCCAAAGCCAAGCTGTTGAGCCTTATAGGCCAGAGCAGGGCCGCCGACCTCCAGTGCCAGAGAAATAAAATAAGGGTTGCATGAATGATTTAGCGCCCCCTGCATATCCAGTGTGCCGTGTCCGTTTAGGTTATGGCAGCGGAAGACCTGCTCCAACACTTCAATGGAGCCGGTACAGGTGAATTTTCTGTCAGGTGTAAAACCGGATTCCAGCGCGGTGGCGGCGGTGAGCAGCTTAAACGTGGAACCCACGCTATAAGCAGCAAAAGCGCGGTTAAAAAATGGCGTGCGACTATCGGTCAGCGCATCGGCTGGGTTGTTTGGATTATAAGCGGGCGTGCTCACCGAGGCGAGGATATCTCCGGTGTAGGGATCCATTATCACAATAGCGCCACAGTCAATACCCTTTGCGGCCTGCTCGGCAATCTCCTGAATATCCCGGTCAATCGTCAGCACTAGTCCTGCTCCGCGCAAATAACCGCTATCCATAATTTCAGGGGGCGATGTCTCAATGCCTCGCTGTAGGGCGTCGGTAGCATAACGCATCTGAACGACCCCTCCCGCCGAAACCAGCAGCGAATCATAGGCGCGCTCAAGCCCCGATGCCCCCTGCCCTGTAGCAGGGTCAATCTGCCCGATGATGTGTACGGCGGGCTGCTCGTCTAAATACCGCTGCGGCACCGGGAATACCTCCAGCCCCTTCGCATAGAGCGAGGTGGTATCCACCTCCCACAAAAAAGGACGCATTTTGGTCAGGTTTTGCTGTAACTCAGCGCGCTTTTCAATCGGCGTGGCACGCATTAATACATCTGCCGCCTGCTCATTGGGTAGTACAGCAGCAATATTTTTGGTGTTGATACCGGTAATCGGTCGCAGCTTGCGGTCGTAAATCATGCCACGCGTCTCTGCAACCTTAAGCACCGTTGCGGACTGTTGATGCGCCGCCTCTATCAGCGGCTCGGTAACCGCCAGCAGCGAAATCCGGGCAATAAGCAGGCCAAATAGCAGAATCATCAAAGAAAAAATCGCCAGAAAACGCTTATACATAAGGGGTGTGCCTCCAAAACTGTTTGCTGTTATTGTGGGCGGCTGATACGAATTTAATACCAGATGCCATCTGAGACGGTACTGGACACTAACGCTCACATCAATTTTTCGAAAAACTCCTGACGTGGCGCCGAAGAATTTGGATTAGGGCGAGGCAGTGCCTGCATTTTTGTTACAGTAGAAGAATACCCGTCTGCAAAGAATCTTGCGCCGCCGCTTGGCGCAACTTTATCAAACCTGTTTATATTGACAGATGGCTTTAAAG
>DATMYZ010000121.1:0-7706 GCA_035560675.1 Clostridia bacterium | reverse complement strand
ACTCTACAGTCCAAGATAATTGTGGACACCGTTTTGTGCCGACGCAAAAACCCGGTTCACAACGTTATGTGAACCGGGTTTTAAGTCAGCTGAAAGATATTAGAAAAACGTGCTTTTAATTCCTGCCCCAGTCGGTCTGCCGCTTGGGTCCAGCAATCCGCTTCCTGTGGAAAAAGAATGCGGGAAAAACTATGGTTTTCTTGCGGTGCCGGGTACTCTAAAAATTCAAAAGAACCGGCCTCACACTGCCACGGGTCAAAGCCCAGCGGCGCGACGGCGTCACCGACATTGCAGTTGAGAAAAACTGCCCTTGCACCCTCTCGCCACGGACGGGCCAGATAAAGCTGATGGGGCCTTTCCGAAGTAATGCTGCACTGGTCAAAGATAAACCCCAATCCATCTTGAAACGTGCTTGGCGCGGCAAGATAACCGGCTCGGTCCCCCACTCCATGCAGCTGGCACTGTCGGAACAAGGCGTCGCCGCCCCCGAAAATAAAATCCACATCCCCCAATATTCGGCAATTTTCATACAGCTGCTGCGTGGGCATGCGGGGCGCGTGCTGTCGGGGGCCCAGAAATCCGTCGGGCAGGCGTTCTTTTTCCGGAAGAGGCCCTAGAAACAGCGTATCTTGATAGCTGCGCAGATAAACATTTTTAAACCACGCGCACCGGCTATGTACGACTGCGGCAATGGCCTGCCCGTGTAGCCGTCCGTCTCCGGCTGCGTTTTCAATAGTCAGGTTTTCAACCATGAGCAGGTCGCCGTCAAAAAATGCTGTATAGCTGCGAAAGGTGCCATTTTTGCGCCCATCCTCATGCTGGTCATTGGCACCGTCCTGCCAGAGAATTCTGGTCTTATCGGGCCCCGCCCCCATCAGGCGCAGAACCGGGCGCTCACAGAAAACCTTTTCGTAAAACACCCCTTCTGCCAGTAACAGCGTGAGGGGTTGCTGTGACGGTACTTGCGCTAACGCCTGAGAAATGGTGAGAAAGTCGCTGTCCCCGCCGACCCTCAGTGTCAGCATAGGCTCTTTAGATAAGCTACGTCCTCACTGGCAGTAGCCGGAGCAGTCTCTTCCCGAATGATGTGCAAAGGGCGGTGCAACTGCTTAATCTTCTGGAAAAGATAGGGGTAATCCAGAACCGATTCAAATAGAGCAGACGCCTTTTCGCGTTTACCATTTACCGCGCGAATACCTTTGATATGAACGACCCGTACCGCGTCGCCCAAAAGCTCAAACGCCTCGTCCCAGACGGCGTATTGGTTGTCAAACTGAGGCAAATCCAACAAGTTTGCCGGGTCCAGTGTCATTTTAAGGTTGGGACTTTGCAGATCATTCATCAGCTTTTTTGCCAGCCGGGCACTGCTCAGAGCATGATAATAAACAGGCTCCAAGCAAACAGTAATGCCCATTTTCTGCGCCACAGGCAAAATTTCTTCCATGGATCGCACAAGACAGCGGTACGCCTCCTCGGGGGTGGTACCCTGCGGCTGCTTGTGCATGGGCGTGGTTTCGCTGGCCACCTGAGAAATTCCCATATTTTTTGCCACCCGCATGCCTGCAAGAAATTGCGCGATAGCCTGTTGTCGCTGCGCCTCATCTGCCATCCCTAGCTCCATATACACACCCAACGTCTCAAGGGCAAGGCCGTTATTCCACAGGGCGCTTTTTACCCGTGCAATATGCGCCGGCGTCACATCTCCATAAGAACAAACGCCCGCAATTGCCTTTTGAAAAGCCAGCATAACACCTTCAAAGCCATCCTCTGCAATGCGCTCAAACAGCATTTCGGGCGTAGAACGCCCATAGTCATGTACCCGGGTGGCAATGGTCAGCATAGGCATAATCCTTTCACGTAGTTCAACAGGTTTAATATTCTTTCCAACGGTAGAGCATCTCGGTGTAGGCCAGAATCATTGGGGCAACGCCCTTTGCTTCGTTTTCTACCACCGGTTCACTAAAATAATAGGCTAGGCTTCCATCGCGCGTCTGGGTGCCGCCTAATCCGGCTACCAGACAGATACCGCCCAACACCGGACGCCCGTCTGCGCCGACTCTGAGATAGCGGCGGACAGTGCCCCAAAAGGCTTTTTCGCCAAATTTGGCATACTTTTCTGGCAGAAAGCCCAGCCGGGTCGCCTTTAAAATGCCGTAGGCCAAAATAGCGGTGCCGCTGGTTTCAAGATAATTACCCGATTCCAGCGGCTTATCTATGACCTGATAAAACATACCGTCCGGCTCCTGATAGGTTAGAATGGCATTAAGCACTTCCTGTAGCTGGGTGCGTAGCGCACGGTACTCGTAATAAAGCTGCTCATCCATAACCGTCAGAGTATCCACTAGCGCGATGACAAACCACCCCAGTGCCCGCAGCCAGAAATTTGGGCTGCAACCGGTGACCGGGTCGGCCCAGTACATTTGGCGGCTTTCGTCATAGCCGTGGTAATAAAGCCCCGTCTTCGGATCGCGCAAATGCTTTTTGACCAAATCAAACTGCGCAAAACTATCCAGACAGCCAATTTTGTCATGATATCGGTCTTCATACTGCATATAAAAGGGCTGCGCCATATAAAGACCATCCAGCCAGACCTGATAGGGATAAATTTTCTTGTGCCAGAAATTCCCCTCTTTCGTTCTGGGCGTTGTGGTAAGCTGGATGTAGATTGTGTCAATAGCCCGGCGGTACTTCCCTTTGCTCGTCAAATCGTAAAGTGCAAAGAGGTTTTTGCCCGGATTGATATTATCAAGGTTATACTCTTTCTGATCATAGGTGGCAATGCTGCCGTCCTCGCGCACATAATGCCCCACGAAGTTGTCTGCAAAGTCCAAATAGCGGCGCTCGCCTGTCAGCTCGTGCAGGGCTAATACGGCGGTGACCATGCAGCCGTCTATATAGTTCCACTTATTCGGGGTTCCCGCCCGGATTTTCTCAATGTTCCACAGGGGGTTCTCGGCGTCTGAATGTGCCAGCAGGTCATCAATATAATCCTTTAACAACTGAATAATCTGCTGTTCATCCATGACTTTGGACCTCCTCCAGGGTGGTGCTGCCCAGCAGAATAACGGGCTCGCCCCGATACCCCTCCAGCCTGACACGCTCTAATCTAATATACGTCACATTCGCGGCGAAGATTCCTACTCTGCACATGGGTTCTACCCCATCCATCATAGCGGGGCTGCCTTTTTGAGCGTGAGGCAAAAAAGATACCGTCACGTTTTTCATATCCACAAGCCCAATGGGCTGCTCTGGCAGGCCATAAAAGAACATAGCGGCATACTGCGCCCCGGTGCAGGTGATATCCCGCACCGTGAGCGTGCCCACCCGGGGTGTTCGTTCATCTACCGGTAGCGGGTCCTTAGTGGAAACGTAGACGCTCTTTCCGTCAGGATCGCAAAAATAAAACATGTTTATCACAAAGGGCGTAAGCACGTCTTCCATGACAATATTGCGGTAGAAAACGCGGTCTATAACGCTACTTTTGCCCCGGCCCCGACGGGTCTTTACCCGCAGGCCGCGATCGGTACCCCGCATGAGACACTTTTCCACTACCACATTGCTGACGCCGCACGAGATTTCGCTGCCGATGACCACCGCGCCGTGCCCCCGCTCCAGCAGGCAGTTGCGCACCAGAATGTCACAGCTCTCCCGTGGGTGAAAGCAGCTCATATATCGCTTGCCGCTTTTAATCGAGATGCAGTCATCTCCCACCGAAATACGCGCGCCGATGATGCGCACATTCACACAGCACTCAGGATCAATGCCGTCTGTGTTAGGGCTGTCGTCGGGATTCCAGACGCAAATATTAAGCAGACTGATGTCGGTGCAGTAATAGGGATGGATGGTCCACGCCGGGCTGTTGCGCACGTTGATGCCCGCAAGGGTTATGCGCTCGCAATGGGATAAAAACACCGTTCTAGGACGCCAAGCCGCACCCCGACGAGTTCTAAAATCCTGCCACCAACCACCCTGTGCACCGTTTCCGTCCAGCGTACCCTCACCGCAGATGGTCAGATCGTGGGTATGAATCGCCGTGATCAGGCTGGCGTAGCTGTCCAGCGGATTGCCCTCCCAGGTGCCCAGATTATAACAATCCTGCCCGTTTTCGTCCAAAAGCATCCCGGGTAGCACCGGATACCGGCTCCACTCGGTCTGTGCCAAAAGGGTTGCCCCTTTTTCAATGTAAAAGGTCATGTCGCTTTTTAAAAACAGCGGCCCCGTCAGATAATCACCTGCCGGAAGATAGACCGTGCCATTGGGGATACAGGCGGCCACCGCGGCCTGTATGGCGGCAGTACAATCGGTTTTTCCATCCCCTATCGCCCCAAAGTCGACAACGCTGAGCCGCAGCGCTTCTCTTGTCGTACGAAAGGTCAGCTGACCGGTCACACCACTTTCAAAAGTCACAAGCAGGTCATATAGATGATCGGACTTTAGCCCAACCAGCGTAAAGCAGTTGTGTTCAAACCGCCCCCATGCTTCGCCGTTGAGGGTAATGGCAAAAGGGCCGGGTGCTGTATATTGTGTCGCTGTCTCTAATTCAAATACGGCGCATTGCGCAGTAACATGGCACAACGTAATGTTCATGTTCACCAAACTTTCCTGATCCACTTGTGTTTTTTCGGTTCTTATCTATAATAAGGATGAAGGCTCTTGAAAGGGGAATTCACCATGGTTAGCGAAGCCGTATTATCGCCTCACAGTGATTTTTTTATTGACCAGATCCATCATGATGAAAATTATGAGATGGATTCGTTTCATTTTCACAAAAAATACGAGGTTTACTATTTGCTGGATGGGAACTGCCGGTATTTTATTGCCGACTCGGCTTACCTTATCAGCCCCGGGAATCTGGTAGTCATCCACTCGGATGAAGTACATAAGGTCTGCGCAGTGGGTGCCGAAGGACATACCCGCATTGTCACAAACTTCAGCGAGGAGATGATTCTCTCTCGAAGTGGCGCCAGCGACTTTAATCTGTTTAACTGCTTTGAAAGGCGCATCCATGTGGTCAACACCCCCATGCGCAAGCGCCCGCTGTTAGAGAGCATCTTCAAGCGTCTGCTGGAGAAAAAAGATGAGACCGACGGCTTTAACATTCTCAAACGCAAGTTGCTGCTCACCGAGCTGCTGCTTTACACCAACGAGTGTATGTCGCTTCAGCAAGAGCCGGAATATGGACGCGTCAAAAACCAGCTGATTGAGGATATTCAGCAGTTTATCACCCAGAACTACACGCAGGAATTGAACCTGACCACCATTGCGTCCAACTTTTATATCAGCACGTCTTATCTATCGCGTCTTTTCAAGCAGGTGACGACACTGAGCATCGTGGAGTATATCAACAGTGTGCGAGTTATGGCAGCTAAAAATCTGTTAGAGACGAGTGCCCTCAAAGTTAGCGAAGTAGCGCTGCTGTCGGGTTTTTCGACTTCGGTGCACTTTACTCGAATCTTTAAAAGCGGCACCGGCCTTTCGCCACAGCAATACCGAAAAATGTACCGTGCAAATAGCTGACACGCATACTTAGAATTTACGCCTAGATAATAGTCGCTGCCTTGAGGCAGCGGCTTTTGTTTTATTCGGTTATGGCACCTGTTCGCTCTCCACTGCTTTTAGACGATTGGGGTCTAACACGAAAATCAAAGTTCGTGCCAGAAACGCATGAACAAACACCCCAAAACCAATACATAGGCTCATGGCGTTAACATAGAGATTGATACAGTTCAATAAGATAAAAGCAGCCCAGCAAAGGCCTAGATACAGCGTGCGTCCCGGGCGGGCATAGGCCACACCTAATGATCCGCTCACCACCGATTTCAGGCTCAGGTCGGTATAACCCACAGCGGCAAAGCCGTACATGAAGACCAAGCCCCAGAGAAAGCAAAATACAAGGGTGAGCACCGCCGCCGCGCGGGCAATAAGACCGAAGGCCACATAGTTCCAAAAATAGAGGTTAAGCACCAACAACGCGCCCGAGAGAACCAGCACCGCCATCAGCAGACTGGCGCGCTTCCATTTGCTGCGAAAGGCGGCAAAATAAAGCACTGAAACCGGGGCGTCGTTCCCCAGTTTGTGCGCCATGCTGACACTGTACAGGGCAGATAAAGATGCGCCCAGCGTCACCAGCGGCAGACTCGTCACCAGCCAAAGCAGGTGCAGAATGACCACATCTGAGACTCTTGAGAGCACCTTATAGACCGGCCCGTCATACTCAAACATACTGACTCTCTCTCCTTTTTGTCGCTACCCCTTCACGCCGCCTGCCGAAATGCCCTCGACAAACTGGTTCTGGGCCGCGAAGAACACGACCAGCGACGGAATAATTGAAATGAGCGACACCGCCAGAACACGGTTCCACTCAAAGCCCACGTCGGCATCCATTGAAAGCTTCACGAAGATGGTCGCCGGGTAGTATAAAGGCGTTTTAACATAGAGCAACGGCCCCATAAAGTCGTTGGAAGACCACATGAACTGAAACAGCGCGACCGAAACCATGGCGGGCTTTAGCATGGGAACAATGACATTCCACAGCACGCCAAGCTCCCCGCAGCAGTCAATCTTGGCCGCCTCATCCAATTCGCGCGGAATGTTGCGCATGAACTGGATCAGCATAAAGACAAAATAGGTATCCACCGCGAACAGTGTGGGAACAACCAGCGGCAAATAGAGAGGAGAATCGACCCATCCGAATTTTGTGAACATTGCAAACTGAGGCACGTTGAGAACCACCTGCGGCAAAAACAATGTGCTCATCAGCACGGCAAACATGATGCCCCGACCCTTAAAGTTAAAGCGACCAAAACCGTAGGCTGTAATGGTGGCAGAAAGGACAGTCAAAACCACCTTGGGAATAACATATTTAAAGGTATTCAAAATCGACTGAATAAGATTGATGGCGCCGCCGTAATCATTGTTGGCGTTGCGATAGGCATCCAGAGTGGGGTTTTGCGGAATCAGCCCAATGTTAGTGAAAATTTCGTTGTTTGTCTTAAAGGTGGCGCTAACCATCCACAAAAGTGGATACACCATCACGAAGCCCACGACGATGAGCACAAAATACCGTAGAATAATAGCAATTTTTTTGTTTTTACCGGTAACCATCACTTAGACCTCCCGTCGTCATCGCCGTAATAGACCCAGTATTTCTGGCTAATAAACGCCACCGCGGATAAGACCATGACGATGATGAATAACACCCATGCCATTGCGCTGGCCATGCCCATATTATAAGTTCTGAAAGCGTTGTTGTAGATCAGCAACGAAATCAGGGTCGTAGCATTGAGCGGGCCGCCTCTTGTGATGATGTAGGGGCCGTTAAATTCCTGAAATGCCTGTACGAGCTGCGTGATGAGGTTATAAAAGATAACCGGGGTAATCATGGGGACGGTTATGGAGGTAAACTGCTTCCAGGGGCTAGCGCCGTCGATGGTTGCCGCCTCGTAAAGATCTTGCGGAATGCCCTTGAGCGCCGCCAGAAACACCACCATGGCAGAGCCAAACTGCCACACACGCAAAAATGATATGACAAGCAACGCGTAAGTGGGATCGGTCAGCCAGCTAGGTCCAGCGATGCCGAAAAAGCCCAGCAGCGCGTTAATGAGACCGTCGTCACGAAACAGCGATTTCCACAAAACCGCAATTGCCACAGAGCCGCCCAGAATGGACGGAATATAATAGGCCGTGCGAAAGGCATTGACAAATTT
>DATMYZ010000120.1:0-2305 GCA_035560675.1 Clostridia bacterium | reverse complement strand
GAATTTGTCTGTGCAGATCCGTGCAATTAAATCTTCTACTCTCATTGGCTCATGAGTCAGTCGTAACACAGCGGACAGCGTAGCGTTGATCAATGCCTGGTTTTCAGCAACCAAGGGCCTGATATTATTACAAACATCCCCATGCGAGGGTATAAAAAACAAATCGTTGCGCTCTTTTAATCTCTCCAGCGTTTGTAAGGCTTGCTCAATACTTGCATTTTTAAGAATGCCTTGTTTTTTAATTTGACTAGGATTAGCTAGTGAGTCGGCACAAAATAATACCTTCTCAACAGCAATCCCAATTTGCCCTATAGTATGACCACTCAAATCAACCACTTCTAGCGGGACCCCTTCGATCTCTGCTTCCCCTGGTGAAACTGTTCCATACACTGCAACCTTGGGTGCATTGAAAGACTTGCGTCTCAACTCCGTCGGCGGATAAGCTCCTCCAAACAAGCATAAAGCCTCCAGGATGGGGTTTTCGAGAACTCCCTTTTCAGCTTTACTGGAATATATTCGGGCGCCTGAGTTTTCGGAGAGATAGCAAGCCCCGCCATAATGATCGGCGTGAGCATGAGTGATGACGATTCCTTTGAGCTTAAATTGATTTTCGTCCAGAACAATTTTTACCCGCCGTGCAACTCGCTCGTCAAGACCGGCATCAACCAGAATAGCATCCCCTCGGTCATTTGCAATTACACCAATATTAACAAAACCGCTGATACAGAAAACGTTTCGTCGTAATGCAAGCAGCTTCATTAATTTTTTTAGAGCGGTATATTGCCGTGTTTTTTGCTTGGCGACGTTTCCTGCTTGTTGGCCAGAAACGCGAGCGAACTGATAATGGCCGGTCGAGTTTCACTCGGTTCGATGATCCTGTCAACGTATCCCCGCTCCGCCGCAATGTATGGAGTGGCAAATTCCGCTGCATACTCATCAATCTTAGCTTGGAGGTCTTTCGCGCCGCGGAATATGATACCTGCAGCCCCGGCAGCTCCCATAACGGCAATTTCAGCCGAAGGCCATGCGATCACTATGTCAGCGCCCATTTCTTTATTACACATTGCCTTATACGCTCCACCATAAGCTTTGCGAGTAATCAGCGTAATTTTGGGTACTGTAGCTTCAGCATACGCATAAAGCATCTTGGCACCATGTCGAATAATTCCGCCATGTTCTTGGTCCGACCCGGGCATAAACCCTGGCACATCCTCCATATTAAGCAGAGAAATGTTAAACGCATCACAGAATCGGATAAATCGTGCACCCTTATCCGATGCGTTTATGTCAAGACAACCAGCCATGAAAGCAGGCTGGTTGGCAATAATACCAACACTTTGACCATTGAACCTCGCAAAACCGGTAATGATGTTCTTCGCATAATGCTCCCGTACTTCATAGAATTCTCCGTCGTCAGCGATGGAACGGATCACTTGCTTCATCTCATAGGGGTGGTCCGAATCATCAGGAACTATCTGGTTAAGGCCTATATCCGTCCGGTTCGGGTCGTCTGATGTTGGCTTGAGTGGGACCGTGTCTAGATTATTACTCGGCAAAAAGCTCAGCAGATATCGAACCTGGCGCAGACAATCCGCGTCGCTTTCGGCTGCGAAAGCCGCCACTCCCGAAACCGCATTATGTGCCATTGCGCCGCCCAGTGCCTCATGGGTAATATCTTCGTTGGTTACCGTTTTTATCACTTGTGGCCCAGTTATCATCATTTGGCCGGTGCCTTTCACCATATAAATAAAATCTGTCAAAGCAGGTGAATATACGGCTCCGCCTGCGCAAGGCCCCATAATTACCGATATCTGAGGAATAACGCCGGAGGCTTTGGTATTGAGGTAGAATATTTTGCCATACCCCGATAATGAATCCACGCCCTCTTGGATCCGCGCGCCCCCAGAATCATTGAGACCGATTAAAGGGATTCCTCCTTTCATCGCATACTCTTGTACCTTCACGATTTTTGCCGCATGCATCTCGCCCAGAGAGCCGCCGAGAACTGTGAAGTCCTGTGCAAATACAGCTACCATTCGACCATCGACAGTGCCATATCCGGTGACCACGCCTTCACCCGGAGCCTCTTCCTGCGGCATGGTAAAATTCGTGCATCGATGATGTACAAATTGACCAATTTCAACAAAAGAGCCTGGGTCAAGCAGTAGGTCAAGGCGCTCACGAGCGGTTAATTTACCGCTTGCATGTTGTTTTTCTATTTTTTTTGCGCCACCGCCTAGTTTAATTTTCGCTTGCCTATTTTTAAAATCTTGGATTTTTTCAAGACATGTAGCCATAATATACC
>DATMYZ010000119.1:0-2737 GCA_035560675.1 Clostridia bacterium | reverse complement strand
ATAAAAAAGGAGGCTGAGGCGTTATGCAACGACCAAATGCGAATGACTTTGATCATGCATCGCTGGAAGCGATGATGGAACGATACCGTGCAGAGCTGCTGCGTTATCAGCGGGCAACCCCGCCGGGTAAACCGACGCTGGCCCAGAATCTTGAAACCTCCGAAAGGGGAAGGGCGGCAAGACCTGTGGTGTCAGAACCAAAATACGCCGTACCCCCTAAGACGGAAAGTATGCCGGTAGCACAAACTGTGTTTGAAAATAAAAAAGTTGTTGTGCAACCTGAGGTTCGCCGTGAAAGGGTCGTGGTGGAAACGCCACCGATGATGTTGCTCCCCACACTGACATCCCGCCCCGATAGCGCGGTTTCGGACAAAGAACAACCCATTATACTACCGCAGACGTCTAATCAGCAGGGAGGGATGACGGAATCCGAAGCGCAAGTGTGTCCGCCCGCATTGATCCCTAAACTAATGCCCGCCCAGACGGACGATACTGCCTTGGGACAGTCGCCCAAGAATAGTTTGCAGGAGAGCTCGTCAACAAACACTGCCCAAATCGGGTCAATGCCAGTGGCGGAGCCTCGTAAACTTGCGGGGGCTCCTATGCCGCCCTTAATAACAAACAGCCCTGCCGGTCAAATGACGGCCAGTGAAGTGCCGTCCGCTTTAAAACCCATGCCACAAATGAGCATGCCGTATGTCCAGCCGGGGCAGATGTCTGCCACAAACAAGAGCGACCGGGCAATCCCACCAATTAAAACAGATCAATCGGGGTGCATTGCACACACCGAGTTTGAAAAAGGCGCTGGAGCCTACGGCGTTTTTCGCCCTTATGAACGGATGGGCAAGTACACGCTCGCCTCTTTTTTGCAGACCCCGGGAGAGGCGGTTCAAACCTTGGTGCGATTCGCTGCCGACGTGCCGATGGGCAGCGCTGATGCGATAAGATGTCGACGCAGCTTTACGGTCAAGTTCTTTTGCCGAGAGGGCGAGTATGACCTGTTTGGCATGCATCTACCAGTTTCGGTTGGGACTACCGAAAAAACACTGGCCGATTGCTGCGCAGCTTCGCGGGCAAACCCCAAAACCGGCCTGCGCACCCGCGCAGACTTTTGGGAGTTTCTTGTCACCCACCCGGAAGCGCTGCATGCAGCCATGTGGCTATATTCCGATTTAGGTACCATCGGCAGCTATCGCACAATTGACGGCTATGGTTTGCCATGTTTGTGGGTCAACGCTCAGGACGAACGCCGGGTGGTGCGCCCGCGTTGGCTGTCGCGCCAGCGCCCGCAGACACTTACCCGTTTCGAAGCGGAGGAGCTGGCAGGCTCTGATCCCGATGCGGTAACACGCGACCTTGCCGAGAGCCTGCGGACGGGTGAGCGCCCGCAATACGAGTTGAGCATTCAGGTCATTGAGCCGGAACAATTAGCTTCGCTGTCTTTTGATCCCTTCGATCCGACGGCCATCTGGCCAACAGAACAGTTTAAGCCACAGCGTATCGGATTGCTAACGCTCGAAAGACCACCGGATGATGCCGCCGTTGAGCTGGACTGTGCGCGGTTTCAACCTGAGAATATTGTTCCCGGAATTGAACATGTGCCCGCGGCGGCTCCAAAGAGTGGAGACGATTTTAAACAGGTACAGCAATATTTGCGCTCTCTTGGCGAGTTTGCACGCCACAGGTTGATTGATAATCTAAGCGAAGAGCTTCTCCGGTTACCACCGCTACTGCTCGAGCAGGTGCTTATCCTTTTCTCTCGGGCGGACTTGGAGTTTGGCCAGGCGATGACGCTGGCGCTTGGCGGGTGAAGCGTGAATGCATAGATTTTTTTGCATCTCGGTGCGAGCACGGGCGATATGCTGCCTGCTAATGGCCGGGTTGCTGTTGCATATTGCGGCGACGCTGCCCGCATCAACGGCAGCGGGCGCAGACGGGGTAACATTGCCGATTATTATGTACCATAGTGTGCTTAATAACAAGTCGAAGACCGGACCCTACACCGTTACCCCTGAAACGGTCGAACAAGATTTTGCCTATATTAAGGCACATGGCTATACAACAATTTTAGTCTCAGAGTTGGCCAATGCCGTGCTGTCTGGGCAGGCGCTGCCGGAAAAGCCCATCATTATTACATTGGATGATGGGCATCTCAATAATTTGACCTATGTGCTGCCGCTTTTAGAAAAATATGATATGAAAGCGGTTATTTCGGTGGTAGGCAGCTATAGTGAGTGCTATTCTAAAAATCCGGATCACAACCCCGACTATGCCTACCTATGCTGGGAGGATATAGATGAATTGACTGCTACCGGCCGGGTCGAAATAGGTAATCACACCTATGATATGCACAAAAAAGACGCCCGCAAGGGTTCAAAAAAAAAGCTTGGTGAAAGCGACGCCGATTATTATGAGGCGCTGATGACCGATGTGGGCAAAACGCAATCGCTACTGGAAGAATATTGTGGCATTGTCCCCACGACTTTTACGTACCCCTATGGGTTCGTCAGCAAAGATTCAATTCCAATCTTGCAGGAAATGGGGTTTACCGCTATGCTGACCTGTAGTGAGACGATTAATGTCATTACGGGTGACCCCAGCGTCTTGCAGGCTTTAGGACGGTTTAACCGTCCTTATGGTGTTTCTACACAGAAGTTCATGAAGCGAATTGGGATCGAATAATAATAGTATAAAATTCTACTTTCTTTCAGAATAAGCGATTAGCATAAAATAATGT
>DATMYZ010000118.1:0-8540 GCA_035560675.1 Clostridia bacterium | reverse complement strand
CTTGCTAGGCTTTTTCGACAGACTGAAATCTCCGCCCTGATAATATGGGCGGAGATTTCACTTTGTTAAAAACCCTTGTTTCGCAAAAGTAACACAAATAGAAAGTTTTAGTAAACCGTTTTTCAAAGCTTACACACTCTTGGTGAATCCAATTGCTAAATCTCTAAACGATTATCGAAGATTTAAATAGCTGCTCTGAGTATTACGGGCGGCGTTTCTATGCCATACCTATTTAAAATACAAATCTTTGGTCGGGAACTGTGGCTCGCAGGTGTAATTGATTCCAAGCTTCAAAAAGGTTGCGCCGTCGGCCTGCGTGATAATGTCTGAACAGTGCGCGTCACAGCCGCGAAGACGGGGCAGCTGCTTCATCGCCAGCTCAGCGGTAGGGTTGGTTGCAGCCGAAATGGACAGCGCCTGCAACACTTCCTCCAGCTTCAGAACAGGATAACGCGAACCCAGCACCTCTTTTTTAAGCCGCACAATAGGCTCAAGCACAATCGGAGAGATCAACAGAATCTCATCTGACAACCCGGCCAAAAGCTTAATAGAATTGAGCACCGCGCTTGCGGTGTCGTTCATCAGCTCGGAGGATTTGCCCGTGACAATCTGGCCGTCGGGCAGTTCCAGCGCCACCGCGCTTCTCCCGCTGTCTTTTGCCTTGTTTACGGCGGGTGCAACGGTTCTCCGATCGGTAGCGCGCAGCCCCAGCGAGCTCATCAAAAACTCGATCCGCTGACAGGCCTCAAGGTCACCCTCGCCCTTTTTATAGTCGCAACGCGCCTTAAAGTAACGGCGGATAATCTCCTGAGAAGCTGCTTGCCGCACCGCTTCGTCATCGGTGATGCAGCTACCGATCATATTGACGCCCATATCGGTGGGCGAGGCATAAATATCCCCGCCAATGATACGGTTGAGAATGGTACGCACCACCGGGAATGCTTCAATATCGCGGTTATAATTAATTGTAGTTACACCATAGGCCGACAAATGAAAGGGATCAATCATATTGACATCCTTTAAGTCTGCTGTCGCCGCCTCATAGGCGACATTGACAGGATGTTGCAACGGCAGGTTCCACACCGGGAATGTCTCATACTTGGCGTAGCCTGCCTTGATGCCGCGCTTCTGTTCGTGGTAAAGCTGCGACAGGCAGGTGGCCAGCTTCCCGCTGCCCGGGCCGGGTGCGGTAACCACCACCAGCGGGCGGGAGGTTTCGACATAGGGGTTCGCGCCATAACCCTCATCCGAAACGATGGTATCCACATCCGAAGGATAGCCCTTGGTCAGTGTATGCACATATACCCGTTCCCCACGCATCTCCAGCTTTTTGCGAAAGATGTCTGCGGCGCTCTGCCCCGAATACTGCGTAATCAGTACCGAGCCGATGTATAAATCCATGCGGCGCAGACTGTCAATGAGGCGCAGTACATCCAGATCGTAGGTAATGCCCACATCCGAGCGCACTTTATTTTTTTCAATTGCCGTTGCGCTGATGCAAAAAATAATCTCAGCCTGTTCACGCAGCTCCCACAAAAGCTTGATCTTGCCATTTAAATCAAATCCGGGCAGCACACGAGCTGCATGAAAGTCATCAAAAAGTTTACCGCCAAACTCTAGATACAACTTGCCGCCAAAACGTTCAACGCGCTCGCGTATTCTGGTGCTTTGCTGTTTGATATAGGTTTCGTTATTAAACCCCTGTCTTGTCATCCTGTCAACATCCTTTTTAATTTGTTCATCAAGCTTTGATTTTAACACAGAATACGTCCGCTTTCAATTAAAGCCAGCCTTATCGCAAAAATCTTGACACGATGCTGGACTTTGGCGTTCGGCGAGGGTATAATAATATAGCTTGTTTTTGATAATTCAGATGATATAGCGGACGATTTAAGGAGGAAACAAAAATATGACCATTAAAAAGCTGGCAGCGTTTGGTATGGCGCTGGGTATGGCGGCTATTTCTTTAGCCGGGTGCGGCAGAAAGCAGGCGCAAATTGCAGCCACCTATAAGGACGGCTCCATTCCTGCGGGCGTTTATATTTATAATCAGGTAAATGCCCTGAACGAGGCCTATCAAAAGGTCGCCAACCCCTACGGAGAAATTCTGTCACAGGATATTGACGGCGTCAAGGCTGAGCAATGGGTCAACAACCGTGCGACAGAGCTGGTCAAGACCTACGTTGCCGTTACTTCTGAGGCTGCTCGCCTTAACCTCACGGTGGATGAGACTGTTGCCGCTTCGATAAAGCAGTCGCTCAACAAGAACTGGGGCACCAATGGTTCCGACATGGAGAAACTGGGCATTTCACTTTCTTCGGCAGAAGCGGTTGCCACAAATTCTCAGCTGGCCAACCAGGTGTTTGCGGCTTACTATGGCGAAGGCGGCGAAAAGGCCATTGCGGATAGCGAGCTAAAAGCCTATTTTACCGATAATTACCGCCGTGCGCTAATGCTGGTTCTCTCTAAGCGCGACACCTCAACTGGTGCCACGCTCGACAGCGGTAAACAGGATGAGCAGAAAAAGCTTTATGAATCTTATAAAGCGCGCGTGCAAGCCGGAGACCCGCTGTTTGAGGTTATCGTCACAGAGAACAACCGTATGAAAGCGCTCGCTGGCAACACCACTGAAACCGCTCCGCTGGTCGAAGCCGAGCAGGAAATGCTGGTAAACAAGGGCAACACCTCTTACCCCCAGGCACTGCTGGATCAGATTTTCACCTCTACCAAGCAGAATACGTCCGAGTTTTATGAGGATGACAACTACTATGTCATCTACGAACTCAGGGATACGCTTGGCGACGGCACAGCGTTCACCAACGCCAAGACCTCGCTGCTCAGCGCCTATAAGGGCGAAGAGTTTCGCAGCGACATGGTTGCACTGGCCGACACCCTCAACTTTAAGCTGAACACTGCGGTTACCGATCAATTTAAGGTTTCCAAGCTTTTAGAGAAAACCAAGTAATCTAGAAATTAAAGCCCACGCCTATGCAATATTTGCGGAGGCGTGGGCTTTTTGTTGTCTAAATGCGTTGAAACCACAGTACAAGCCCGCCCCAGCAGCTATCTTCCCTCTTTCTGCGCTTTAAGAACCATAACGCACGTACGGGGCTCCGTCCCGTCCTCCGTAAGTTCTAAACAAGCTCGAACAAAACTTCCAATTAAATCAATTTTTTTGCTACATCACTATTTCAACAAACTAATGGCGCCAACCTTTTGGTTGGCGCCGTCTTAATCTGCTGTATCAGGCAGTCACTTATAAAATCGTCTCAAGCTTTCCATTGCGATAGTACAACCGCTGCAAACGCTCGCCCAAACGCGAAAGCACCTCGTGCATACAGGAGCCATACTGCGCTCCGAGGTCGTCGGCTGTCTGAATCAAATCGCCGTCCTCCCCAATAATAGTTGCAGCATCGCCCATTTGGGCCTCGGGAATATCGGTTACATCCACCATCATCTGATCCATACAGACGTTGCCCAGCTGCCGCGCCCATTTGCCGTGCAGCATGACTCGGCCCACACGCGACAGGTTGCGCGGGTAGCCGTCGGCGTAACCAATAGAAAGCACCGCTACGCGCATCGTTTTTTCGGCCTTAAAGGTTCGACTGTAGCTGACCGGTGTTCCTGTCTCGATGTCTCGCAGCGAGATAACCGTGACTTTAAGTGCCGTCATGATTTTTAAGTCCCATTTTGGAATGTGCATGGCGGTGTTATAACCTGCCATCTCAGCGCCACAGCGTACCATATCAAAATGCGCCTGCGGATACTTCTGAATGCCACCCGTGTTGCACATGTGCAGCGTGCCTAGCTGACAGCCCTGTGACCACAGCGCAGCCGTAGCCTCGTTAAACCGTTCAATCTGAACATGACAGTATTCATTAGCACCCTCGCTGCCGTCATCCGCCGAAGAAAAATGGCTGAACGTGCCGGTGGCTCGTAGATTTGGCAACTGGTAAACCTCGTAGATCTGCGCAATATCCTGCGGGGTCTTGCAGTTAAAGCCGGTGCGCGTCATGCCAGTATCCAACTTAATGTGCATTTTAATGGTGCCGCCTGTTAGTCGCGCCTGTTCATCCAGCGCGTGGGCATACGCCAAAGACGCCACCGACTGCGTCGCATCATATTTTATTATCTCTCCGGCCAGCTCCGGCGTTGTGTAGGCCAGCATGAGAATTTCGCCGGTAATTCCAGCTTCGCGCAGCTCGACAGCCTCTGAAAGGCAGGCCACACAAAACCGCGTGATTCCTTCGTGCTGTTGCAGATAGCGCGCAATTGGCACGGCACCCTGCCCATAGGCGTTGGCCTTGAGCACCGCTGAAATCTCACAGCTAGGCGCTAAGTGTGCCCGCAGTAGCGTTAAATTATAGTGCAGGCGGTCCAGATCAATTTCCAGCCACGCGCGGCGGGTAATAATAGCTTTTCGCATCACTCTTCAGTTACCCCTTCCATATTGCAGGCAGTTCGACAGAGCATCTCTCCGAGCATTACTCGTCAAATTCTTTCGTTTCACACACCAAATTTTCGCTGTACTTTGGCAAAATGCTGCTTGCCCCATTAAGATGCCAGCGCGCAGACTTTTAGAGCACGCACAGAGTGTCGTGATAAACGAAAAGCGAGGAATCGTGGTCAGAAGGCGGGTCTTCTCATCGCGGCGGACGGCATAGATGCCCGCCGCGGCTTTCACCGTCCCCTTTCACACGATTCCCCCGTTGCTTCACCTGCTGATAGCCGCTATATAAACACGGCTATGAATTCATAGTTCATTAAAAGGTCAGTCTGCTCTTGATATAAGCCGAAACCTCGGCGATGGGCAGACGAATCTGCTCCATGGTGTCGCGGTCGCGAATGGTCACCGCGCCGTCGGTCTCCGACTCAAAGTCGTAGGTAATGCACAGCGGTGTGCCGATTTCATCCTGACGGCGATAACGCTTGCCGATGGAGCCTGCGTCGTCAAAGTCGACCATATAATCATCTGAAAGGCTGTTGTAGAGCGCCATGGCCTTTTCAGAAAGTTTTTTAGACAACGGCAACACGCAGGCCTTATACGGTGCCAGCGCAGGGTGCAACCGCAGCACGACACGGGTGTCGTTCTTCTCGGCGTCAATAACCTCTTCGTCGTAAGCGTCGCATAAAAATGCCAGTGTCACGCGGTCAGCACCCAGCGACGGCTCAATGACATAGGGCAGGTAGTGCTCGTTGGCTTCTTGGTCAAAATAATCCAACGCCTTGCCGGAGGTGTTCTGGTGCTGTGTCAAATCATAGTCGGTGCGGTCGGCAATGCCCCACAGCTCGCCCCAGCCGAACGGGAACATGAACTCAAAGTCGGTGGTCGCCTTGGAATAGAACGACAGCTCTTCGGCTTCGTGATCGCGCAGGCGCAGGTTCTCATTGGTCATGCCAAGGTGCAACAGCCAGTCATGGCAGAATTTACGCCAGTAGGCAAACCATTCTAGATCAGTGCCGGGTTTACAGAAAAATTCCAGCTCCATCTGTTCGAACTCGCGGGTTCTGAAAGTGAAGTTGCCAGGAGTAATCTCGTTTCTAAAGCTTTTACCAATCTGGCAAACGCCAAACGGCACCTTACGGCGGGTGGTGCGCTGAATGTTAGAAAAGTTTACAAAGATGCCCTGCGCTGTCTCGGGACGTAGGTATACCTGACTCTTCGCATCCTCGGTGACGCCCTGAAAAGTCTTGAACATCAGATTAAAAGAGCGAATATCGGTAAAGTTGGTGCTGCCACACTCAGGGCATTTGACACCCTTTTCTTCAACGAAAGCCTTCATGTGGTCAAAGTCCCAGCCCTCGGGCGAGACCCCAGTCTGATCTTCAATCAATTTGTCTGCGCGGTGGCGGGTCTTGCAGTCGCGGCAATCCATCAGCGGGTCGGAAAAGCCGCCCACATGCCCGGACGCCACCCAAACCTGCGGATTCATCAGAATGGCGGAGTCAAGCCCGACATTATAGGGCGACTGCTGCACAAATTTCTTCCACCATGCGCGCTTAACGTTGTTTTTAAGCTCTACGCCCAACGGGCCGTAATCCCATGTGTTGGCCAGACCGCCGTAAATCTCAGAACCGGAATAAACAAAGCCGCGCCCCTTGGCAAGAGCCACGATCTTTTCCATAGTTTTATCGCTGTTGTTCATTGCACTTCCTCCAAGTGTTCATTGACATTACACTTTAGTTTAGCTTTTTCAGGGCCATCCGTCAAGCAAAACAGTGCAAAAAGCGGGTTTATTTCAAAGAAAATCCGACCTCTTCCCAGTCCTGCCTTTCAACGCCTTCTCTCGCCGTGTCAGTATACCCACTTCCGCATCTGTCTTGGATTAGATGCGGCGCCACACTTATTGTAATGCCTTATACCAGACATTCATGCTTTCAATTTCTCCCGAAATATCAGTGTTGTTAAAAAGTGTGCCTGCAAAGGTATAGCGGTTTTTGGCAAATGTAATATTCATGCCGTAAGACATGCTGCGGGCGATGGTGTAGGCTGTCGCCATTTTCCGACGGCACATCTCTTGCTCCATGTTAGAAAGCAAAAATGAGGCAAAGCCCTTGGCGCGGCAGTCGCCTAGCGTCGCAAAATCGGTCATCTCAACGTTTCGGTGCATAGCATCCATTTCGCAGGAGGATGCAGCGACCAGCCGCCCCTTTTCACGAATGCCGAAATACACAATATGGCTGTCCATTGTCTCTTTCAAATAATCCGCGTCAAATATCGGGAAGGGATAGCTTCTAAAAACCGCCCTATACAACGCTGCGAGATCTTCAGTTTCCCCCGGTCTTAAAATGGCACAGGTAAAACAATCGGGCAAATCAGCCGCATCAAGCTTTGGGGCAATCATGGCCGTGTGAACAATTTGCGTAATACTTTCACGGTCGGCGCGGTTTTTCCGATCCGAGTCGGGATAGCGCGCTAAAAAGCAGGCGTCTTCTATGCCGTCATAAAAATTCGGCACCTGTGATTCAATCTCATACTCCCGCTCTTTAAATCCCTGTTCGGCCCATATTGGCACCTTGGCAATTATTTTGGAGTAGTGATGTTCTGCAGCCAGCCGTTCAATGACGTCGATAATATCGGGAAAATCCGACCTTGAAAGCTTCATTAAATATACCCTGTCATTGGCCTTGCCATGCTGAAGTTCGGATTGCCCAACGCGAATCATTGCATCCGCCATATCAATGCCCTAAGCTTTCGCGTTGCTCTGGCTGCTGCTTTTTGCGCCGCGTCAGGCGGATGTTATTTTCGGGAATCAAAGAAATCGTCTCATCATAATCCGAAAGTAGCCTGCTGATGCCAATGGTCTTATTTTCCTGCCTCCCATCAAGATCAAACTGCAAATCGCAAGTATCGCAGGAGCGGTCACAGGCCACCGACCGGTAAGAATCCGGCTCGTGATAGGTGGTGATGATGCCCTCATAATTGCGCAGCACCACCTTGTTATCTGACCACGAAATCAGATAGTTTGGCATTATTGGAATTTTTCCGCCGCCGCCGGGCGCATCAATGACGTAAGTGGGCACCGCAAAACCGCTGGTATGCCCTTGCAGGCTCTCGATAATCTCAATGCCCTTGCCCACCGAGGTTCTAAAATGGGTCAGCCCCTCCGAGAGGTCGCATTGATAAAGATAATAAGGGCGTACCCGATTAGCTACCAGCATCTGTACCAGTCGCTTCATAATGATGGGGCAGTCATTCACACCGGCCAGCAACACTGACTGGTTTCCCAACGGAATACCGGCATCCGCCAGTTTCTCAAGTGCCTTTTTAGCGGACTGTGTGATTTCATACGGGTGGTTAAAATGCGTGTTCAGCCACACAGGGTGATGCTTTTTAAGCATGGCCACCAGCTCATCAGTGATGCGATAGGGCAGAACGACTGGCATACGGCTGCCGATTCTGATCACCTCGACATGGGGTATTTTTTGCAGTTCGGTCAAAATCCAATCCAGCTGTTCGTCTGGAAGCATCAGCGGGTCACCGCCGGAAAGCAGCACGTCGCGCACGCGAGGCGTATTTTTGATATATTGAATTGCCTCTGAAATAGCCTGCCGATCGGGAATAAAATCAACATCGCCCACCTTACGCTTGCGGGTACAATGGCGGCAGTACATTGAGCAGACATTACTGACCTGCAGCAATACTCTATCTGGGTATCGGTGTGTCAAAAACGGCACCGGACTGTCCCTATCCTCGGCCAGAGGGTCGGCCATCTCGTGCTTTTTGATAATCAGCTCACTCGGATTTGGAAAGCACTG
This sequence comes from Clostridia bacterium, assembly GCA_035560675.1. Taxonomy (GTDB): domain Bacteria; phylum Bacillota; class Clostridia; order Oscillospirales; family Ruminococcaceae; genus Yanshouia. Next base: position 281 of record DATMYZ010000118.1, on the reverse strand, counting down.
TTTATAAATTGGGTCACTTTTATAGTCCTGCGTGTTAATAAGCGACATATAATAAGGGGGTACCGAAATAGGAAATTTGTTGACGGTTTGCTCAAGGGCCGCCTTTTCCTCCGGGTCAAAATTTACGCCGAGTAGTTTTTCAAACGTATCAATATCTCTGACCCGGTGTTCCAACTGCCATTTCCAATCGCTCCATTGTTCGTCAATCACCTTTAAATTCATTCTTTTCGCCATTTTTTGCTCCTTTCAGTCCCGTTTTGATAAAACGTATATTATCCTGT